>NZ_POHV01000059.1:0-23677 GCF_002884345.1 Pseudomonas sp. GW456-12-10-14-LB2 | reverse complement strand
GAACAGCATCCCGCCCGCCCCCAGCAGCATCGCCGCCAGGAACAACGGGTACGACACCCACCACGGCGTGCCGGCGGTCATCATGCTGAATTCCGACATGCCGCCGATGCTCGCAATCAGGTTGAGCGGCAGGAACACCACGTTGATCAGCGTCAGTTTGCGCAGCAGGTTGTTCATGCTGTTGTTCATCAGGTTGCCCCGGGCGTCGATCAGCCCGGAGAACACCGTCGAATAGATTTCCGCCTGCTTGTAGCACTGGTTGTTTTCGATGATCAGGTCGTCGATCAGGCCGATGGCTTCGCTGCCGAAATGCTGCTTTTCCGCGTGATTGCGCAACCGCGTCAGCACCGCGCCGTTGCTGTGCAGGGCGTTGATGTAATAGATCAGGCTTTCGCTGAGGTTGAACATCTGCACCAGATGCTGGTTTTGCATCGAGGCGTTGAATTTCTGCTGCAACTCCCGGGCGACCAATTTGATCACCTTCAGATGCCCGAGGTAGTGATGGATGTTGTTGAACAGCAGATCCAGCAACACGTCCAGCGGCGTGTTCAGTGGCTGACGTGTGCCGACACCGTGCAGCGGCGTGTCGTCCGTGGCGATTACCAGCAACTGGCCCGGTGAGAACAGCAAACCGCAGGACGACACCTCGAACGCCAGGCTGCCGCCGCCGGAATAGTTTTCCGGGCGTTTCCAGATCAGAAACAAGTGATCGGGGTGAAACTCGATCCGCGACACCTCGTCCGGATCCAGCGCCGAGGCCAGCGCGTGTTCATCGAGTTTGAAGTGACTGTGCAGCAAGTCGCGCTCGGCGGCGTCGGGGTCGCTGAACAGCATCACCTCGGCGTCCAGTCGCTCGACCCGCTGCAAACCGCCGTGATTCAGTGCAAAGCTGTTGATCATCGGCCGGTCACCAGGCCTGCCCGCGGCGTTTGAGTTCGAGACGCCGCACGAATTCTTCCAGTACCAGTGAATACAAATCGTCCTGCAGGTAGGCGTCTTCGATGCCTGCGTCGAGGTTCGGGTTATCGTTGACCTCGATTACCACCACCTTGTCGCCGGCCTGCTTGAGGTCAACCCCGTACAAGCCGTCGCCGATCAGGTTGGCGGTCTTCACCGCCAGTTCCACCACCGCGCGCGGCGCTTCGTGAATCGCCAGCGTGCGGCATTCGCCGTTGACGTCCTGGCCCTTGGCCTTGTGGTTGTAGATCTGCCAATGGCCCTTGGACATGAAGTACTGGCAGGCGAAGATCGGTTTGCGGTTGAGCACGCCGATGCGCCAGTCGTACTCGGTGTAGAAAAACTCCTGGGCCAGCAACAGCACCGAATGTTCGAACAGCTCGGCGGTGGCCTCCAGCAAAGCCTCTTGGCTCTCAACCTTGATCACGCCACGGGAGAAACATCCGTCGGGGATCTTCAGCACCAGCGGAAAACCGAGGCGTTCGCCGACCCGCTCGAAGTCCTCGGGTCGCTCCTTGTAGAGAATTTCCGTGGCCGGCATGCCCAGTTGATGGCTGTTGAGCAGGTCGGTCAGGTAGACCTTGTTGGTGCAGCGCAGGATCGACGTCGGGTCGTCCATCACCACCAGACCTTCGCTTTCGGCCTTCTTGGCGAAGCGATAAGTGTGGTTGTCGACGCTGGTGGTCTCGCGGATCAGCAGGCCGTCGTACTCGGCCAGCCTTGCGTAGTCCTTGCGTTCGATCAGCTCGACATCGATGCCCATGCCCTTGCCGACCCGCACAAAGTTTTCCAGTGCGCGGGCGTTGGACGGCGGCAACGCCTCCTGCGGATCGTGCAGGATCGCCAGATCATAACGCGCCACTTGCGGCGAACGCGGTACGCGCCAGATCTTGCGGCTGAAACCGTCCAGCGCATTGGCGAACTGATCTTCCTGATCGTCACGCAACTTGTGCAAGGCACCGGACTTTATGCCTTCGATATGCCATCCGTTAGTTCTGCGAAACTCAACTAACAGAATCGGGCACGGAAATACTTCAAACAATTGCCGGGCCAGATCCTGCAACGGCTCGATATGGGTTTTGCCGAAATAAAGTGTCAGCGTAAAACCTTCGGTATCGCTGTAAAGATGATGACTGAGGGCTTTTTCCAGGGTTTTATCCAGGTCATCCAGCGCCAGACCGTAAAGGGATTTTCGCGTCAGTTCGCTGATGGTGCGCACCGAAGGAATCACCTTGTGCCCGCGCGCTTCAGCCAGCAGCGAGCAGTAATAACCGTGCCCCAGATACTTGTAGCTGCGGCACAGGTTGATCACCTGCACCCGTTTTCCCGGCTCGCTGTCGGGTGGTTGTTCAAGGTATTCCTGGGCCGTCAGGATGTCTTCGCTGGGGAAATACGAGGCCCAGTCTTCCTTGCGTTCGACGATGATCAACACTTGACTGGAAGTTCTGATCTGCGGTTTTAAATAAGTTGCCGGTGGCAAACTTTGACTGGATACTTCGCGCCAATGACCCTGTACCGCTGACATAGAAATTGATCCGTTGGAGAACAAGACCTTTTCTATTAAGCACGAAGTTTTTCGAAAGTCCCGTTTCGTTACGCAACTTTTACGGTGGTCATATGAATGCTGTTTTTCGCCTGGCGGTCGTTGATGATTTGCCAGCGTTGCTCACGCTGGAGATGCACTGTTTCACCACGGACCGGCTCACCCGCCGCAGTTTCCAATGGATGATCACCCGGGCCCACGGGCAATTGTGGGTGGCCGAACGTGAGGGCCAACTCGCCGGTTATGCGCTGGTGCTGTTTCATCGCGGCACCTCGCTGGCCCGGCTGTATTCGATTGCGATTGCTCCCGAGGCGCGCGGCGGTGGTCTGGGCAAGCAATTGCTGCAACGGATCGAGGCCTGCGCGCTTGAGTACGACTGCGCCTACCTGCGGCTGGAAGTGCGCACCGACAATCCGTCCGCCATCGCTCTGTACGAGCGCAACGGTTACCGACGTTTTGCCCTGATCCATGACTACTACGAGGATCACACCGACGCACTGCGTCTGGAGAAACGCATTCTCCAGCACCGCGACTCACGCAACATCAAGGTCCCCTTTTACCGACAAACCACCGACTTCACCTGCGGCCCGGCCTGCCTGCTGATGGCCATGGGTGCGTTGCAGGCCGATCGTTTGCTGGAGCGGCGCGAGGAATTGCAGTTGTGGCGCGAGGCAACCACGGTGTTCATGACGGCTGGCCATGGCGGTTGCAGCCCGCAAGGTCTGGCACTGGCAGCCTGGCGCCGGGGCTTCAAAGTACGTTTGCAACTGAGCATAACCGGACCGCTTTTTCTCGACGGAGTACGTGACGCGCATAAAAAAGACGTCATGCGCCTGGTCCATGACGAGTTCATGACGCAACTGAACGACACAGACGTCGATCAGGTCATTGGCGTAATGCTGGACTTGCCCGCATTGCTGACCAACGGCGGTCAACCCCTGGTGCTGATCAGCAGCTATCGCCTGACCCGGTCCAAATCGCCGCACTGGGTGATCGTCACAGACTGCGATGAAGACTTCGTCTACCTGCACGACCCGGATGTCGATCACAGCCAGCATCGTCAGCCCATGGACTGCCAGCACGTGCCGGTCAGCCATGGGGAGTTCGAGAAGATGTGCCGCTTCGGTCGTGGCAAGTTGCGGGCAGCGGTGGTGCTTTACGCCCGCTCGCCCGCATGACGCATTTATTTGAGTCCGACCTTGTACAGCGAACCATCGGACTCATCGGTCAGCACATACAGGTAACCGTCCGGCCCTTGGCGCACATCACGGATCCGCTGCTTCAGTTCGCCCAGCAAGCGTTCCTCATGCACCACCTTGTCGCCGTCGAACTGCAAACGGATCAGCTCCTGCGTCACCAGCGCACCGATGAACACGTTGTGCTGCCAGGGTTTGAAGCGATCGGCATCGTAGAAGGCCATGCCGGTGACGCCCGGGGATTTTTCCCAGACATGGTGCGGCCCTACCGTGCCTTCTGCGGTTTTGCCCTTGGCTTCCGGGATCGGTTGCATGGAATAGTTGATGCCGTGGGTCGCCAGCGGCCAGCCGTAATTCTTGCCGCGCTCGATGATGTTCACCTCGTCGCCGCCGCGCGGGCCGTGCTCGTTTTCCCACAGGGTTCCGGTCCACGGATTGAGCGCGGCGCCCTGGGGATTGCGGTGGCCGTAAGACCAGATCTCCGGGCGCACGCCGGACTGGCCGACAAAGGGGTTGTCATCCGGCACCTTGCCGTCGGGGTAGATCCGCACAACCTTGCCTTGCAGCTTGTCCAGGTCCTGCGCGGTCGGACGGTCGTTGTTTTCGCCCAGGGTAATGAACAGGTAACCGTCGCGGTCGAACACCAGTCGCGAGCCGAAGTGGTTGCCGACCGACAGTTTCGGTTCCTGACGGAAAATCACGTTGAAGTCCTTCAGGGTTTTCAGGTCGTCCGACAGACGCCCGCGCCCGACCGCCGTTCCGGCTTTGTCACCCGCTCCGCCGCCCTCGGCATAGGACAGGTACACGAGGCGATCCTGTTTAAAGTCCGGTGACAGCACCACATCGAGCAATCCGCCCTGCCCTTTGGCCCAGACGTCCGGCACACCGGTGATCGGCGCGGACAGTTTGCCGTCAGCGCCTACCACACGCAGGTTACCGGGGCGCTCAGTCACCAGCATGCACTGGCGATCCGGCAGGAACGCCAAGGCCCATGGGTGCTTGAGCCCTTGGGTAATCGTTGTGACCTCGAGGGTGCCCTGCTCGCTTTGCAGCTCTTTCGGAGCGGCAGCGAACGCCGGGCTAGTGATCAGTGCACTGGCACACAGGCCGGCCAGAAGGGTTTTACGCAACATGCACGATTCCTTTTGTTCGTGTGAAGGGCTGACAGAAGCGGTTCTGCCATTCAACGGTTGCTCCCGCTGTCACGGGCTGGAGGATTGGGGATGAAGGTGGGTGGCGTGCTCGGGACGGAGCGCAGCGGCTGGCCATTGCCGATGCCGCGGTTTTCCAGGGTCGGCGGGCGTGGCACTGGCACCGTGTTCGGCCCGCGAACAGGCGGAGCGCTGGGCTGGGTGCCCTGCATGCTGTTGGGGTTGACCCGGCGGATCGGGCTGTTGTAGGGGTTGTTGCTGTTGCCGGTCGGACTTTGCGCCAGCAACAACGGTGAATGCGTGATTGCGCCCTCTGCGTGAACCAGACCACCAGTGAGGGCGAGCAATGCAATGCCAAGCAGGAAACGGTTCATGAACGGCCTCTTTCGATGCACGTGGATTAGAGCCTTCGAGTCCACGCTACGCCCAGGGTTCGGATTTGTTAACCCGTCACCGCTAAACAAGATGTAACACGGCTTGACCTGCCGTTTACCGCCGCCCCCCGCAAACAACGGAAACTTTTACGCCGGGCCACGGGTCACCCGAACATCACTCGGAGAACAGCACCATGGCTCGGGCAATCTGGAAAGGCGCAATCAGTTTCGGTCTGGTGCACATCCCCGTTGCGCTGGTTTCGGCGACCTCGTCCCAAGGCGTCGATTTCGACTGGCTCGACAGCCGCAGCATGGACCCGGTCGGCTATAAACGGGTCAACAAGGTCACCGGCAAGGAAGTCACCAAGGAGCACATCGTCAAAGGCGTGCAGTTCGAAAAAGGCCGCTATGTGGTGCTCAGCGAGGAAGAGATCCGTTCGGCACACCCGGTTTCGACCCAGACCATCGACATCTTCGCCTTCGTCGACAGCGAGCAAATTCCGTTGCAGAACATCGACACGCCCTATTACCTGGCCCCGGACAAGCGCGGTGGCAAGGTCTACGCCCTTCTGCGTGAAACCCTGAGCAAAACCCAAAAGGTCGCCCTCGCCCGTGTGGTTTTACACACGCGTCAGTATCTGGCCGCGTTGATGCCCCTGGAGTCGGCATTGGTGCTGGTGAAACTGCGCTGGCCTCAGGAAGTGCGCAGCCTTGATGAACTGGCACTGGGCAGCGAAGTGACCAAACCGCAGTTGGCCAAGGGTGAACTGGACATGGCCAAGCGGCTGGTGGAAGACATGACGGCAGACTGGACGCCCGAGGACTACAACGACGAGTTCGAAAACAAGATCATGGCGCTGGTGGACAAAAAGGCCCATGAAGGCAAGATCGAAGACGTTGAAACCGTTTCCGGTGAGGAAGAGCGCAAATCGGCCGATGTTATCGACCTGACCGAACTGCTCAAGCGCAGCCTCGGCGGGAAAGCCCCGGCCAAACCGGCGAAGAAGACCGCCAGCAAGGCAACACCAGCGAAGAAGACCAAAAGAGCGTCGTGAAAATGAAATCGGGCGACTGCCTTTCAACAGTCGCCCGATGCGTCAGATCAGAATAAAGATCGCCAGCAGTCCGCCGAAGATCGCCCACTTTTCCATGTAATAGAGCTTGCGATTGCGCTTCTTCAGCTCTTTGCCGCGCAGTCGAATCTTGTAGATTTTGGTAAACAATCGGTTGATGCCACCGGTGCGGTCACCCGCGTCGTTCGGTGCACCGGCCGCCGACATCACGGTACGGCTGAACCAGCCGTTGAACGCCGCTGCCCAGCGATACTTCATCGGACGTTCGACGTCACAAAACAGAATGATGCGATTCTGGTCGGTGGTGTTTTCTGCGTAATGAATGAAGGTCTCATCGAACATCACCGCTTCGCCATCACGCCAGTGATAGTTCTCGCCATCGACATTGATGTAGCAACCGGCGTCGTTCGGCGTTTCCAGGCCCAGGTGATAACGGTAGGAACCGGCGTAAGGATCGCGGTGACGCACCAGTTTCGAGCCCGGCGGCAATTCTGCAAACATCGCAGCCTTGATCGAGCCGATGCTCTGCACCAGTTCGGTAGTACGTGGGCACAGTTGCAGTGCCGACGGGTGGCTGTCGCCGTACCACTTCAGGTAGAAACGCTTCCAGCCGGTCTTGAAGAACGAGTTGAAACCGACGTCGTCGTACTGATTCGAGCGCTTGATCTCACCGGCGCGCAGCAGGTTGCGGCCTTCCTCGCGGATTTCTTCCCAGTGGGTCTGTAACGGAGTCAGGTCGGGAAAATCCTTCGGATCGAGATACGGCGTGTTGGGCTTTTTCGAGAACAGATAAAGGAAGCAGTTGATCGGTGCCAGAAACGAAGAGTGATCGCTAAGTTGTCGACCGAGCTTGTGGCGCACGCGACCACGCAGATGAACGTATGCAATGGAAATGACATATACAGCGGCAATGATGAGTTTCACGGAAATCGTCACACGTCAGAAGTGAGCAAACTGCGCGCCTTCAGGGCTGTGGCCCAAGGTCTGTGGCAGTGGTCTGAAATCAAAAAAAACGTCCCGGTGGCGCATCCTTGAGCCCATGCCGTACAAGGCATTGGGTGAATGGATGGCATTTTAGCCACAGTTTGTAACCAATAGTGAACACTCGTCTGTGAAAAACTGTCCCGCGATCGCGCCAAACGGCAATCGGGATGTCACCGCCCTATCGTTTAAAGAGCCAGACCAGTACAATCGCCGCCAAACTTTACGCGCCCCCCTTGGTTGATGACGGGATTGTCCCGCCTCAGCGCACTTCGACTCGGGCCAAGCGCTCCGGCTGCACCCTCGCTACTCAGCACGCTTCGCAGGAAAAACCTTTGATTTCTACAGCTAACATCACCATGCAGTTCGGCGCCAAGCCGCTGTTTGAAAACGTTTCGGTCAAATTCAACGGCGGCAACCGCTACGGCCTGATCGGCGCCAACGGTTGCGGCAAGTCGACCTTCATGAAAATCCTCGGCGGCGACCTCGAGCCGTCCGGTGGCCAGGTCATGCTGGAGCCGAACATTCGCCTGGGTAAATTGCGCCAGGATCAGTTCGCCTACGAAGAATTCACCGTGATCGACACCGTGATCATGGGTCACGAGGAGCTGTGGAAGGTCAAGGCCGAGCGTGACCGCATCTACTCGCTGCCGGAAATGAGCGAAGAAGACGGCATGGCCGTGGCCGAGCTGGAAACCGAGTTCGCCGAGATGGACGGCTACACCGCCGAATCCCGCGCCGGTGAACTGCTGCTGGGTCTGGGTATTCCGCTGGAACAGCATTTCGGCCCGATGACCGAAGTGGCTCCGGGCTGGAAGCTGCGTGTTCTGTTGGCCCAGGCACTGTTCTCTGATCCGGAAGTGCTGCTGCTCGACGAACCGACCAACCACCTGGACATCAACACCATCCGCTGGCTGGAAACGATTTTGACGGCGCGTAACAGCACCATGATCATCATTTCCCACGACCGTCACTTCCTGAACAGCGTCTGCACCCACATGGCCGACCTGGACTACGGCGAGCTGCGTCTGTTCCCGGGCAACTACGACGAGTACATGACCGCGGCGACCCAGTCCCGCGAGCAACTGCTGTCGGACAACGCCAAGAAGAAAGCCCAGATCGCCGAACTGCAAACGTTCGTCAGCCGCTTCTCGGCCAACGCCTCGAAAGCCAAGCAGGCCACTTCCCGCGCCAAGCAGATCGACAAGATCCAGCTGGCCGAGGTCAAGCCATCGAGCCGCGTGAGCCCGTTCATCCGTTTCGAACAGACCAAAAAGCTGCACCGTCAGGCCGTGACCATCGAGCAGATGTCCAAGGGCTTCGACGGCAAGACCCTGTTCAAGAACTTCAGCTTCACCGTTGAAGCCGGCGAGCGCGTGGCGATCATCGGCCCGAACGGCATCGGCAAGACCACCCTGCTGCGCACGCTGATGGGCGAACTGACCCCGGACGCAGGCACGGTGAAGTGGACTGAAAGCGCGGAGCTGGGCTACTACGCTCAGGACCACGCCCACGACTTCGAAGACGACGTCAGCCTGTTCGACTGGATGGGTCAGTGGACTCAGGGCGAGCAAGTGATCCGTGGCACCCTCGGTCGCATGCTGTTCTCCAACGACGAGATCCTCAAGTCGGTGAAGGTGATTTCCGGTGGTGAGCAAGGTCGCATGCTGTTCGGCAAGCTGATCCTGCAAAAGCCGAACGTACTGGTAATGGACGAACCGACCAACCACCTGGACATGGAATCGATCGAGGCGCTGAACCTGGCGCTGGAAAACTACCCGGGCACGCTGATCTTCGTCAGCCACGACCGTGAGTTCGTATCGTCCCTGGCCACCCGCATCATCGAGCTGAGCCCGAACGGCGTGACCGACTTCAGCGGCACCTACGACGATTACCTGCGCAGCCAAGGCGTAGTGTTCTGAGTCGAATCGAGCGGTAAACAGAAAGCCCTGTCCTTGTGACAGGGCTTTTTTTTGCTCATTGCTGATCGTTCCCACGCTCTGCGTGGGAATGCCTCAAGGGAGGCTCCGTGTTCCAGCTCTCGAATGGGACGCAGAGCGTCCCGGGCTGCATTCCCACGCGGAGCGTGGGAACGATCAACATGAGGACGTGGGTGCGTGGTGCGTGGAATCGATCGTTAGCCTGCTTTCTTTTATTTCAGCGCCACGCCATGATGCGGACTCTCCCACCGCCGCCCGCGAACGAGTTCTCATGTCTGCGCAGCAACAGCCACCGCAAAGCTCCATGGCGATCACCCTGCAGATCGTCTCCATCGTTTTCTATACCTTTATTGCCTTCCTCTGCATCGGCCTGCCGATTGCGGTGCTGCCCGGTTACGTGCACGAACAACTGGGTTTCAGTGCCGTGATCGCGGGGCTGGTGATCGGTTCGCAATACCTGGCCACTCTGCTCAGTCGGCCCATGGCCGGGCGCATGTCGGATACCGTCGGGACCAAACGGGCGATTGTTTACGGCTTGTCGGGGATCGTACTCAGCGGCTTGTTGACGCTTGTCTCTACGTTGCTGCAGGACTTCCCGCTGACGAGCCTGATCATCCTGATCGCCGGGCGCTTGCTGCTCGGTATCGCGCAAGGATTGATCGGCGTCGGCACCATCAGTTGGTGCATGGGTCAGGTAGGGGCGGAACATACCGCCCGTTCCATCGGCTGGAACGGCATCGCCTCTTATGGCGCCATCGCCATCGGCGCGCCGTTGGGTGTGCTGATGGTGGCCGACTACGGCTTTACCAGCCTCGGGATCGCGCTCTCGGTATTGGCCGCTGGCGCCCTGTTGCTGATCCGCAACAAGCCTTCGGTGCCGGTGGTGCGCGGCGAACGCCTGCCGTTCTGGAATGTATTCGGACGCATTGCACCGTTCGGCGCCAGTCTGAGCCTGGCTTCGATCGGTTACGGCACCCTGACCACCTTCATCACCCTGTATTACCTCAATCGCGGCTGGACCGGCGCGGCGTACTGCCTGACGGTATTCGGTGTTTGCTTCATCCTGTCGCGACTGCTGTTCATTTCAGCCATCGCACGTTTTGGCGGTTTTGCGTCCGCCATCGCCTGCATGGCCATCGAGACCGTCGGCCTGTTGCTGCTGTGGCTCGCACCCTCGACCGCGTATGCCTTGATCGGCGCAGGCCTGGCCGGATTCGGTCTGTCGCTGGTATACCCGGCGCTGGGCGTTGAAGCGATCAAGCAGGTGCCCAACTCCAGCCGTGGTGCCGGGCTGAGTGCCTATGCGGTGTTTTTCGATCTCGCATTGGCGATTGCCGGCCCGTTGATGGGCGCGGTGGCGTTGAATCTGGGGTATTCGTGGATTTTTCTGATCGCTGCACTGCTGTCCGTCACCGGACTGGCGCTGACGTTATGGCTCAAGCGTCGGGCGATGGCCTGAGCCTTTACTGATCCGCCGTCTGCATCCCCGCGCGGGTCGGCCTGCCCAGAGCGTGGGAGAAGAACCGCCCGGCCTCGGAAATCAGGTTGCGATGGATGTCTTCGCGATCCACGCCATCGGCATCGGTGCACAGCGCCGGCATGGCGAGGATCTGCTCTTGGGTGCACGGCGCCATGAACACAAAGTGCCCTGCCCCGGCCAGCAATTTGAAGTCGGGCGCGGTCGGCAGCTTGCGCGCCAGGGCGGCGGCGTTTTTGTCGAAGGCCACCAGTTTGTCGCCGTCACCGCTGTAGAGCAGCACCGGCACGTGCACATCGGCCAGGGTGTGACGACCAAACTTGAGGCTCAGCGGCGCCATCAGCAGCAATGCATGCACGCGTGGATCGGCCACCGGTTGCAGATCGTCGCGATCGACAATCAACTCACCCTGGGTGTTGCAGGCGTCGCGGTCGTCCGGGCGTTCCTGGCAGTAACGGCGCAGACGATCCAGATCAGGCTGTGCGCCGGACAGAATCAACGCGGTCTCGCCGCCTGCCGAATAACCAATGACGCCAACCTGATCAGCATTCACGTACGGCGCGAGCATGCGGTCGCCCAACGTGGCGGTAATGGCTTCGGAAATCTGGATCGGCCGGCCGTAAAGGTTGCTCAGCGTACCGAGGCGGCTGTGATCCTTGGAGTTGTCGCCGGGGTGAATCACCGCCACCACCACAAAGCCCTTGCGTGCCAGTGACGTGGCCAGGTCGTGCAGCGCCAAGGGCGTGCCGGTGTTGCCGTGGGACAGCATCAGCATCGGGAAGCGGCCGATGGCGACTTTGGTGTCTTCGCCGGCCTCGACCGAATAGCCTTCGAGCAGGCTCATGTGTTCGCGATCGCTGGAGGGATAGAACGCGATGGCACGCATCGGTTGCAGGTCGAGCGGGTCGAGGAACGTCATCTCGTGATAGCCGACGCTCCAGCGTGGGTGCTGCCCGGGCGCAGCGTGCACTGAATTCAGGCTGCCGAGCAGGCAAATCAGTAACGCTGCACAAAGACGCATCATGGGATGCCCCACCCTGTTGTTACTCAATCGAAAGATCCGTTGTGTTCGACGCCCGAAATTCCGAGGTTCGGTGATCCGGCGCGGCGTTGCACTCAGACGTTGATCATCAGACTGCATAACCCGGGCCAGATAATGTAACAGTCGGAAACAAAAAACTCCGTATCTGGCCCTTGCGGATCCAGAATACAGAGTTTTTTTGGGTTTGCCTGAACAGGAGCTGTTCTTTACGCAAGCCTTACGCGGCGGCGAACAGTTGCTCGCTGATCTTCGCCTGAGCAGCGCTCATGGCGCTGTTGCGCACTTCTTCGCCATAGGCCAGGCCTTCAGCACGCACGACTTCGATGTCGGTGATGCCGAGGAAGCCGAACACCAGCTTCAGGTAGTCTTCGTGCGCCACGCCCGAAGCCTGACCTGCGTGGATGCCGCCAGCGGTGGACACGATCACCACTTTCTTGCCACCGCACAGGCCTTCAGGGCCGGCTTCGGTGTAGCGGAAGGTCTGGCCGGCAACGGCAATGCGGTCGATCCAGGCTTTGAGCTGGGTCGGCACGGTGAAGTTGTACATCGGTGCAGCGACGACGATGGCGTCGGCGGCGATGAATTCGGCCAGGGTGGTGGCGCTCAGTTCGGCTTCGTGCTGTTGTGCGGCGTTGCGCAGTTCAGCGGTGGTGCCGGCGGCAACCAGAGTGGTCGACGAGAAGTGGCTGATGGCGTCGGCGGCCAGGTCGCGGTAGGTCACGACAGCGCTTGGCTCGGCGGCTTGCCAGGCTTGAGTCACTTGACTGCTCAGCTGACGGGAAGCGGAGTTGTCGCCCAGAATGCTCGAATCGATGTGCAGCAGTTTCATGTGGAATCTCCTGGAATGAATCGCCGGTGGCGACGGAATGGAGACAATCCTACCGACGAAACCAATAGCTGATTAGACGGCAACAATGCGATAGTTTGTCCCACTGATAGAACAGTCGGATTTCCCCATGCAAGACCTCAACGATCTCTACTATTTCGCCAAAGTGGTCGAGGCTGGCGGATTCGCCGCCGCCGGCCGCTTACTGGGCATTCCCAAGTCACGCCTTTCACGGCGCATCGCCGAGCTGGAAGAACGCCTCGGCGCACGCTTGCTGCAACGCACCACTCGCCAATTGAAGCTGACGGCGGTCGGCGAACGCTATCTGCGTCACTGTCAGGCAATGCTGCTGGAAGCGGAAATGGCCGACGAGACGGTCGCCAGCATGTCCAGCGAGCCTCGCGGACGCCTGCGCGTTTCAAGCCCTACCGGGCTGGCCCATGAAATGCTGCCAGTGGTGATCAGCAATTTCCTTGGCAAATACCCTCAGGTGCAGCTGGAAGTCACCCTGATCAATCGCCGGGTCGACCTGATTACCGAAGGCATCGACGTGGCCCTGCGCGTGCGCGAACACGGCGATGAAGAACCGATGCTGGTGACCCGCCGCCTGCGGCAAGCGCAAATGGTGGTGGTGGCTAGCCCTTCCTTTATACAAGGCGTGGAAATCAATCATCCGCAAGACTTGAAGAACTTGCCGGTGTTAGGCGCTTTGGAGGCCGACCGCATGGTGCATGTGCGCCTGCTCGATCAGCACGGCAAGAGTTGCGATCTGGCGCTGGAAGCCCGGCTGGGGATCGACGATTTCATCGTGCGCAAGGCGTGTGTGCTGGCCGGCCAGGGTTTCACCCTGTTGCCGATGATGTATTGCGAAGCCGAGTTGAATAACGGCACGCTGGTGCAATTGTTGCCGGACTGGTCACTGCCTGGCGGCTGGCTGCAAGCGGTGTATCCGCATCGGCGCGGGGTGATGCCGGCGGTGCGCGCGTGGATCGATCATCTGGTCGAATCGTTCAATGCCTGTGGAGAACGGCTGTTATGAAACAAGGAAAGATGAGCGAGAAGGACGTCGCAGAGTTCTGCCTGGCCCTGCCCGGCGCCCGGGAAGACTACAAATGGGGTGGCGTGCGGGTGTTTTCGATTGCCGGCAACAAGATGTTCGCCTTGCAGGGATTGCGCGGTGATTCGCTGGCATTCAAGGTCGACAAGGACCTGTTTCTCGGTCATTGCGACCGGCCGGGCATTCACCCGGCGCCGTATCTGGCCCGGGCGCAATGGATCATCATGCACCCGCCCTACCCGCTGGGCGCCGAGGAACTGCAAGGGTTGCTGCAGCGTTCTCATCAACTGGTGGTGAGCAAGCTGCCCAAGCGCGTGCAGGTCGGGCTGTTGCTCTAGAACAGCGCCAGCAGGTTGGAACCGAGGAACAACTGATCGATCCAGAACATCTGGTGCAACGCCACGATCATCCAGAACAGCACCTGAAACGACACCTTGCGCGTCTTGTGCCGGAAGACCTGCTGGGCGATCAACGCGCCAGGCCAGCCGCCGGCCAGTTCCACGGCGTGCAGGATGTTCTCCGGCGTACGCCAGGCGTCGGCGCGGGCCTTGCGCTTGTCCGCCCAGTACAGGAAAAACGCCAGCACGCTGACCAGCCCGTAAGCCGTCAGCGGTACCAGGGAAATCCCGCGCAGCCACATCGACAGCGAGCCGGACAACGGCAAGGCGCAGACGATCAGCAGCACCACCAGCTTCAATTTCAGATGCTGAACATTGCCACCGGAAGGTCCGCGTTCCGGGCGACGTGCGCGGGAATCACTCATGGCTGGGCGGCCGTCCAGTCGACCCAGCCGAACTGCCAGGTCGCCAGAATCACCAGACCGAAGACGATCCGATACCAGGCGAACGCCGCGTAGCTGTGGCTGCCAATAAACTTGAGCAAACCGCGCACGGCGATCATGGCGAAGATGAAGGCCGTGACAAAACCGATGGCGAACACCGGAAAATCTGCCGGTACGAACAGGTCGCGATACTTGTAGCCCGAGTACACCGCCGCACCGACCATGGTGGGCATCGCCAGGAAGAACGAAAACTCGGTGGCGGTCTTGCGCGACAGGCCGAACAGCAGGCCGCCGATGATGGTCGAGCCAGAGCGCGAGGTGCCGGGGATCATTGCCAGGCACTGGGCGAAGCCAATCTTCAGTGCATCCGTCCAGCGAATCTCGTCGACCGTTTCGGCATGGACTTCATGCTGACGCTGTTCGGCCCACAGCATCACGATCCCGCCCACCACCAGCGCGGCGGCAACGGTGATCGGGTTGAACAGGTAGTGATGAATCAAGTCGGCGAAGATCACCCCCAACACCACGGCGGGCATGAAAGCGATCAGCAGGTTGACCGTGAAGCGCCGCGCACTCGGCTGGGTCGGCAAGCCGATGACCACGTCGAGAATCTTGCGTCGAAACTCCCAGACCACCGCGAGAATCGCGCCGAGCTGAATGATGATGTTGAACGCCATGGCCCGCTCGCCTCCGAAATCGAGCAAGTCGGCAACAATGATCTGGTGTCCGGTACTGGAAATGGGCAAAAACTCCGTCAGCCCCTCTACAACTCCAAGAATTAGTGCCTGCAAGGCCGTCCAAAGATCCATCAATCCCCCAGAGAGCGATGCGCAGCGGCATGCTCCGATAGTATTTTTTACGTTCACTTCGTTCAGCGTAGCTGGTTGTAGCTGTACCGATTCCGCACGCGCAGGATCCACACGAAACAGTCAAAATTCCGTGAAAAATCAATTTGGATTCAGGTTTTCACGCGCGGGGCCGAAATCCTAACAGACAAGTCGTAATCGCGCTGCCGCGTTCTACGACTTGGGTCGCGTATGCCCGGTCACCGAAACGTGGTTGGATGCTGGCGGTGGTTTATTACAAGAAAAAGAATCCGGAGTGACAGCGTTATGAACAGCTTGCGCAGTGTGTCGATCAGCCGACGCTTGTGGCTCATCTTGATTGTGGCGGTGGTCATGCTCCTGACGTTGGGCGTGTTGATGCTCAAGCAGATCCACGATGACCTGTATCACGCCAAGGCCCAGAAAACCCAGCATGTGGTGCAGACCGCCAGCGGTTTGCTGACCTACTACCAAGGCCTTGAAGCGGCAGGCACCCTGACCCGCGACGTGGCGCAGAAACAGGCGCTGACCGCGATCCGCGGCCTGCGTTATGACCAGAACGACTACTTCTGGATCAACGACCTCACGCCCGTGATGGTCATGCACCCGACCAACCCAAAGCTTGAAGGCCAGAACCTCTCGACGATACGGGATCCGGACGGTTTTGCGGTGTTCAACGAAATGGTCGCCATCGCCAAGGCCAAGGGCGCCGGCATGGTCGATTATCGCTGGCCCAAACCCGGCGCCAGTGAACCGGTGGCCAAGACCTCCTACGTGAAACTGTTCGAGCCGTGGGGCTGGGTCATCGGTTCGGGCGTGTACGTCGACGACGTGCAGGCCGAGTTTCAGGGGCAGGTGATCAAGGCGTCGGTGGTCGGGCTGGTCATCGCGGTGATCATGGCGCTGCTGGTGATCCTGATCGCGCGCAGCATCGTCCGCCCGTTGCAGGAAACCGTGAACGCCATGGCCAACATTGCCAGCGGCGAAAGCGATCTGACTCGCAGCCTCGACACCCACGGCCAGGACGAAGTCACTCAACTGGCCCATCACTTCAATGCCTTCACCGCCAAGTTGCGCCGGGTGATCGGTGACTTGCAGGTGTCCGCCAGCGCATTAGGCCAGTCGTCCAGCGAATTGGGCAATGATGCAGCGCAGGCCCAGCAACGCAGCCAACAGCAGTCGCAGCAGATGGAACTGGTGGCTACTGCCGTCAACGAAGTGACCTACGGCGTACAGGACGTGGCGAAGAATGCCGAACACGCCGCCAGCGAAATGCGTGATGCCGAGGCGCAGGCCCAGCAAGGCCAGATCAACATCGATGGCAGCCTGCAGCAGATCGACAAGCTCTCCGGCACCATCGATCAGGCCGTTGAAGTCATCCGCACGCTGGCGACGGAAAGCACGCAGATCGGCAGCGTGCTGGAGGTGATCCGTTCAATTGCCGAGCAGACCAACCTGCTCGCCCTCAACGCCGCGATTGAAGCGGCTCGCGCCGGTGAACAGGGTCGCGGTTTTGCGGTGGTGGCTGACGAAGTGCGTTTGCTGGCTCAGCGCACGCAGAAGTCCACGGCGGAGATTCAGACGATGATCGAACGCCTGCAGAATCACTCCGAAGCCGCCGTGAAGGTGATCGGCGACAGCAGCAAGGCCTCGCAACTGACCATCGAACAGGCCGGCCTCGCCAGCGCCAGCCTGAACGCCATCGGCCAGGCGCTGCGCAACCTCAACGGCCTGAACGCCTCTATTGCCAGCGCAACGCTGCAGCAGGCGCACGTGGTCGAGGACATCAATCAGAACGTCACCCAGGCGGCGGGCTTGTCCCACAGCACCGCGCTGGCGGCCGAACAGTCGAGCGTGGCCAGCGTGCGCCTGGGCCAACTCAGCGAGCAGTTGAACGGTTTGCTGCGCCAGTTCCGCGTCTGATAGCCCTTGCAGGTGGGAACTCGTTTCCCACCTGTTTTTCGGTACAATCCGCTCCCTCTTTTATTCCCCCCAAGGATTCTGCATGTCCGGGCTTGAACTGTTTGCCGCCGCTCTCGGCGTGATCGCCGTGTGGCTCACGGTCAAACAGAACCCGTGGTGCTGGCCGATCGGGCTGGTCATGGTGTCGCTCTACACCTGGGTGTTCTTCGAGGTGAAGCTGTATTCGGACATGCTGCTGCAGGTGGTTTATGCCGGGCTGCAAATCTATGGCTGGTGGCAATGGACACGGGCCGGGACGATGCATGACGGGCGCGAAGTCAGCCGGCTCGACAATCGCTCGATTGCGCAGGGCCTGGCCATCGGCGCGGTGGGCAGTCTGTTACTGGGCGCGGCCATGGCTCACTGGACGGACGCTGCACAACCGTGGCTCGACGCGGCGCTGACCGGTTTCAGCCTGGTCGCGCAATTCTGGATGGCCCACAAGCGCCTGCAATGCTGGGCGCTGTGGTTCGTGCTGGATGTGATCTTCGTCGGGCTGTTCCTCTATAAAGGGCTGTACCTCACGGCGGCGCTGTATGCGCTGTTCACCCTGATCGCGGTGCAAGGCTGGCGCGAATGGCGTGCCGATCCGGCGTTGCAGCGATGAAAGTAATCGTTCTGACCGGCCCCGAATCCACGGGCAAGAGCTGGCTGGCGGCTGGAATCCAACAGCAGTTCGGCGGTTTGCGGGTGGACGAGTATGTGCGCTGGTTCATCGAGCAGAACCAGCGGGATACTTGCCTGGCCGATATCCCCGAGATCGCGCGCGGCCAGTTGCAATGGGAAGACGCGGCACGCACGCAGCAGCCGCAATTGCTGATTCTCGATACCCATCTGTTGAGCAACATTCTGTGGAGCCAGACCCTGTTCGGCGACTGCCCGCCCTGGCTGGAAACCGAATTGCTGGCCCGTCATTACGACCTGCACCTGCTGCTCTCCCCCGAGCAGATCGAGTGGACGGACGATGGTCAGCGTTGCCAGCCCGACTTGAGCGAACGGCTTGCGTTCTATCAGGCAACCCGAACCTGGCTGGAAACCCATCACCAGCCTTTGCAGATCATTCAGGGCAGTTGGGCGGATCGCCAGCAGCAAGCCTTCGACGCGGTTCGCGCCCTGCTCGCGGACTGACCCGGTTTTCGGGGCGTTTGCCCCGCCGCAGCCCCCTGTTTTGGGGCCAAAGTGTCCGTTCCTGAAACACTCTTTCGGGTGCAAAGTGCCCGTCTCAGCGCCCTTCATGCCTTTGTCATCCGACTTGTTACGCGGTTGAAACACTGCCCTGCAAACCCTTGTTCCAGAGCTTTGCAATGGCTATGGGGGGCGGGGAAGGTCCTGGCCTGTTTCAGCGTTGAAACAGTTTTTGTATCAGCCCTGCGCTAATCCAACCCAAGGCACTGAAATTCAAAGATATTTCAAAAGCGGCACAGCTTTCGCTCTCTCCTTCACAACGCTGACCAGGCCAGCCCACTGAAGAAGGAATTGCCACCGTGGGAAATATCAAAAAAGCCTTTACCTGCCTTCTGCTGATCGGATCAGCCGCCAGCCCGTTTCTCAGTTTCAACGTTCAGGCCGAAGGCAATGGCGTGATCGTGCTCAATCGTGACGTCCAGCCGATCCCGATCGGCCGCAGCGGCGGCAAAGACCCGTACCCCACCACCGTCAATGCCAATCCTTCGGGCCGCATCGGTCAAGCAATGACCAGCACCGAACTCAACGACGGTGAATTTGCCAGTGTAGCCAGCGGCTCCTCGATTCGCGGCAGCATCACCACCCCGACTTCGAACATCCCCGGCATGAACACTGTAACCAACCCCAATGGTTTGCCAGGCATGGGAGGTGGTCACGGCGGCGGCGCCGGCGGCTCGATCTCCAATACCGTCAACCGTGCCATGAGCTCCGGTCTTGCTCCGCTGACCCGTATGGCTGGAGGCCAATAAATGAATCGCTCTCTGCTCCTGCTCGCCCTCCTCGGCTGCACCAGCGTCATGGCCGACCCAAGCTCTGTGAACAACGCGAACATTCAAGACACCGGCATCCAGTATCGCGGCAACTACAACGTCAACCAGGCGGCAGGCGACCAGATGCAACAGACCAATACCAAAGCAATCGCCATT
Organism: Pseudomonas sp. GW456-12-10-14-LB2; assembly: GCF_002884345.1. Taxonomy (NCBI): domain Bacteria; kingdom Pseudomonadati; phylum Pseudomonadota; class Gammaproteobacteria; order Pseudomonadales; family Pseudomonadaceae; genus Pseudomonas; species Pseudomonas sp. GW456-12-10-14-LB2. Next base: position 4,382 of record NZ_POHV01000059.1, on the reverse strand, counting down.
GGCACCAATGCCAGTGCGACCACCAGTGTCATCCAGCACATCAACACACCCGCCGAGCGCACTGGCAATGCCAGCGCCACCATTGGCGGCAACTCTTTCAGCAATGGCAACGGAATCCTGGGCGTGAATCAGGGCGCCGGGGCCAACAACCAGATGGCCAACGTTACGCGCGTCAGCATCAGTGCTGCCCCGCAGAGCGTTGACGATAGCGCCCTTTCCCAACAGAACGTGGCGTTGTTACCGAGCTCAGGAGCAACTGGCACCTCACCCGGCAGTCGCCAGGTCACGACAAGTGATCAGGCCTTCACCGGCAGCCGAGGGGTAATCCAGGTGAACCAGAGTGCCGGGGTGGGGAACCGAATGGCTAACACCCTGAGCATCCGGGTCGCTGACTGACCCAAACAACAAAAGCAGTGCAATTAGAAAGTACCAACACTTAACCAACTAATAAGCACGACGGAGAAACACCATGAAACCTACAATGGCCCTCAAACCACTGGTTTTCGCACTCGCAGCAGTGATGGCAATCGCAGCACAGGCAGGCGGTCGTGATGATAATCACGGTCATGGTAACGGGCATGGCAACCATGAACCAAAAGGCCCAACCCTGGAACAACTGCTGCAAATCGGCGCTGGCGCCGGGGCGGCAGTGCTCGACACGCAAAGCAGCTCTGGCAACCTGGTCGGCAACCAAGGCACCAAAAATGATGCCTCCGTCCGCGACTCGGCCAATGGCACCAACGGCAACGTTGGCATGAACAACACCGCCGGCGATGGCAACCAGCAAGACAATGCCGCCGCTCTGGCCACTGCCGATGAAAGTTTCATCTTCGGCTCTGCGGTGTCGGTCTCCAGCGCAACTCAAGTCAACACCAACAACGCCGTTGCGAACTACTCCACCACAAACAACGCCAACCTCAACAACGTGGGTAACGGCGGTTCCGGCAACATTGGCGTGAACAACAGTGCCGGCAACTTCAACCAACAGAAAAACAACCTGGCAATTGCTGTATCGGGTGGTCGTGTAGCTAACGCCGCTGCTGCTGCGAACCAAACCTCCACTGGCCTGACCGTAGCCAACAACGGCACTCAAACCTACAAAAAAGATACCCTCACCGGTACTTTCGCCGGGGCTGGCGCGTTCTACGCGAAGGGCACTGCAAAAATCGAAGACGACGATCACGGTCATGGCGGATATGGCAATAACGACAGAGGCCATGGTGGCGACAAAGATCAAAAAGCCAAATTCGAAGCAGTGGGCGTCTTTGGCCTGGCAGGTGTGACCACTCAACAAGTGATGACCCCTGATGGCTGGAAAAACCCTGTGACCAACAACGCTTCCATCTCCAATGTTGGTAACAACTTCTCGGGTAACGCTGGTTACAACAACGCCGCTGGTGTTGGCAACCAACAAAGCAACTCGCTGTCCATCGCCGCAGGTTGCAAAGCCTGCATGTAATCGCGATCGAAACGAAAGCCCCGGAAACGGGGCTTTTCCTCAGTCCCAAAGGCGTATCGATCATGCGTAAGACTGCCCTCCTCGCTCTGCTTTGCTTCTGCGGCCTGACCCAGGCTGCCCAGATGCCCGTTGCCGCCCTGCCTGGCGGCACACTCGTCTACAAGAACGTGCAAAGCATTCGTGAGCGCAAGTTTGCCGACATCGTCGAACAGAAAACCGACTTCAGCTGCGGCGCCGCCGCACTGGCCACGGTATTGCGCCAGGCTTATTGGCTCGACGTCGATGAGGAGCACATCATCAAAGGCATGCTGGTCAACGCTGACCAGGACCTTGTTCGTACTCAGGGTTTTTCCATGCTGGACATGAAACGCTACATAGAAAGCATCGGCATGCGCGCCAGGGGCTACAAGATTCCGCCGGAAAAACTCGACGCAGTCACGATCCCGGTGGTGGTACTGATGGAAATTCGCGGCTACAAGCATTTCGTGGTGATGCAGCGGGCGGACAAGGATTGGGTTTACATCGGAGACCCGGTTTTAGGACACAAACGCTACTCCCATGATGACTTTGTCAAAGGTTGGAACGGCATTGTCTTTGCCATCGTCGGCCCCGGATATGACAAGGCCAATGCCTTGCGCAGCCCTCCGGTACCGGTGACGGCCAAAAACAAGCTGGATGCCTTCAACCCGGTCAAAGATGCTGAATTGATGGACTTCGGGTTCATACAGAGCGACTTCTTTTAATCGCCGATTACAAGAGTGGGGCTGGATGTCCCGGGAGCAGCAGATGAAAACCTCATACTGGCTGGCCGCCGCCTGCCTGGCAGCGAGCGCGTCAGGCTATGCCAATGCAGGATTCAAACCCATCGAAATCAAGGACCAGGAGCTCGCTGAGCTACGCGGTCGCTATGTCATGCCGGGCCGGATCATCAGCTTCGGTGTCGTCATGAGCAGTACCTGGCGCAACGCCAGTGGAGATCTGATCGGGGCCTCGGCCACGATGCAATTGCAGGCAGCTTCGGTAAAACCCGAATTCTACGTCTCGACCATCAAGGAACACGGCAATGGCAGTACCCCGGAACTGGGGACTGGCTCGGTCGTGGGTGGCGCGGGACTCAACTCCAGCCAGGGCGTGACGCAGAGTGTGCGCGCCGCTGGCGACGGCAACGCCGCCTACAACAACGTTGCGATCAACGTCAAAGAAGCCAGTCAGGCACCTGCACTGATGCCTGCCCAGGGCCAGGCCTTGATGGCCGGCCAGACCATTTCCGGCAGCAACGGCGCTGGCAGCGTCGCGGTTTCAGCCACAAATGGCGGAGTGCAAATGGCCATTCAGGCCTCCGGCAATCAGGGTACAGCCTTGCAACAGGTCGCCCAGGGCGGACTGCTGCAAAACACCCGTTTGCTGGGTAACGCGAACGTAGTCAACAACCTGACACAACTCAACGTTGTCCTTAACAATAACGGCATGAGTGCCGGCGCACTGGACTGCAACCTGACTCAACTCAGGGCACTACGCAACATCGGATATTGAACTACGCTGAGTCTCGATCATTGGGCTTAAAGGGACGGCTTATTCATGTATCGATCAGTATCACTGCGTGCCGCTGTATGTTTGAGTACTCTTCTACCCGCGGCGATGTTGCAAGCGGCACCCGACGCAGATGTAGAAGCCCTGAAACAGGAACTTCTGGAGCTGAAACAACGATACGAAGTACAACAAAAAGCCCTGGCGGTACTCGAACAACGGGTCCGCCAGGTCGAAGAACAACCCGCCTCCCCACCTCCTAAACGCCTGGCCAAATCGCCTTCGGACATGAAAGGCAACCGGGTGGCTGCGGGAACCGGGGCTGCAGCAGCGTCGGGGGGCGCCGCCGGGGGCAGTGGCGCGTCCTATGGCCAGTCGCTGGCCGACGATTCGCAACCGGCACAGAGTGTGTCCAACCTGTACGACGAAGCCAGCGGCTTCTTTGGCGGCGGCAAGTTCAGCTTTGAAACCGGCGTGACCTATTCACGCTACGACACCCGCCAGCTGATTCTCAACGGCTTCCTCGCCCTGGACTCGATTTTCCTCGGCAACATCAACCTCGACCGGATCAAGGCCGACACCTGGACCCTCGACCTGACGGGACGCTACAACTTTGACAACCGCTGGCAGTTCGACCTGAACGTGCCGGTGGTCTACCGTGAATCGACCTATCAGTCCGGCGGCGGCAACGGAGGGGCCTCAAACGTCACCACCGAACAGGACGTAAGCCGCGATCCGACTATCGGCGACGTCAACTTCGGCATTGCGTACAAGTTCCTGGACGAGTCGGTCAATACCCCGGACGCCGTGGTTTCCTTGCGGGTCAAGGCGCCTACGGGCAAGGACCCGTTCGGGATCAAGCTGCGCCAGACCGATGCCAACTCGAACCTGTTCGTGCCTGACACCCTGCCCACCGGCAACGGCGTCTGGTCGATCACCCCGGGCATCTCGCTGGTCAAGACGTTTGACCCGGCCGTGCTGTTTGGCAGCCTGTCCTACACCCATAACTTCGAGGAATCGTTCGACGACATCAGCTCGACCGTCAACCAGAAAAACCCGGGCAAGGTACGCATCGGCGACAGCTTCCAGATTGGCGCGGGTGTTGCCTTCGCTCTGAACGAGAAGATGAGTATGTCGTTCTCCGTCTCTGACCTGGTGCAACGCAAGAGCAAGCTGAAACAGGATGGCGGGGATTGGGAATCGGTGGTGTCCAGCGACGCCAACGCCGGTTACTTCAACGTCGGCATGACCATTGCGGCCACCGACAACCTGACCATCGTGCCCAACCTGTCCATCGGCATGACGGACGATGCCCCGGACTTCTCCTTCAGCCTGAAATTCCCGTACTACTTTTAAACAGCAACATCATGAAAAGGCCCGCTGCGACTTGCATCGC
>NZ_POHV01000058.1:0-25392 GCF_002884345.1 Pseudomonas sp. GW456-12-10-14-LB2 | reverse complement strand
TTCGGGTGGGTTGGGTGTTGGTTTGAACATGGTGAATCTCCGATCCTGAAATGAAGCTGGCCCATTCGGTTTCCGAACGAAGGGGTGGCAGCTGTACGCAGGCTGGAAACCCGGGGAACGGAGAACCCGGTTGACCCGAAGGTCTCCCGCGCACAGCCGCCATAACGGAGTGCACACTTTTCAAGGTGCGCAAGCATACGTTATGAAAAGCGCTTGTGCGCTCGGTTCTAGTCGGGGTTTCCAATCCCGATCGCTGAATTGGCAGCGACCGAAACAGGCTAGAGCCCGCGCTTCCGACGGACAACCTGAAAACCTTGTGGGAAGGTTCGGTGTATTCAGACACGTTTTTAAACAGACTTCAGGACGCTGGCCCTCACCCCAGCCCTCTCCCGGGGGGAGAGGGAGCCGATCGAGTTGTTCATTCGAGTTACATCGACCTGAACCATCGAGTTGAACTCAAGCTTTCAAAACAAAAAAATCAAAACACACCTATCTATACAATCTGGCGGCCTCACCAAAACCAAACGATGAAACCCAGTCTTGCACCCTCACCAAACCAAACAATGAGCGTTAGCTCGAGTAAAGCTTTTGACGTGCCGGCCCCTTCGGAAGGCTGAGTGGAGGGATTCATCCGGGGGTGGGAGCGAAGCGACCGTTTGGCGAAGCCAAACACATCGAGAGGAGGTGCAGCGAAGCAAACCGGAGGCGATGCCCCCGGATGAATCCCGGAGCGAAGGAACCCCGAGCCCCAGCGAGGGGCCGAACGCCGGGGCCAAGCCTTTTGCTTACTTTTTGGCGTTTGAAAAAGTGAGCCGCTGTAAGAGCGGAACCGCCAGCGGCAACACCCGAAGAAACGGATATTCACCCAACCCAACAAGAACCTGGTCGGCCCGAAGGCCGCCACGTTCACTCCGCATCCGGATCAATCTTGTTCTGAGTCAGGTACCGATTCAAAACATCATCCTGCGAAGGCGTAGAAGCATCCCCCGCCACCTGCCACAACCGCCGCTCAATCCCCTGCGCCACCATATGCCCCACCGCCGCCTCAATCGCCGACAACACACACAACTGCGCCGGCTCATTGGTCGTATACCCGACCTCAGCCTCAAGCAACTTCTTGAACTCGATAAACTTGAAAATCCCCGCACTGCGCGCCACCGAATAAATCGTCTTGCTGGTCATCACATTCGCCAACACCTGCCCGCTACGCACATCCACCGCCCGCAAATTCACAGTCACCTGATCCACCCGATACTCACGGGACAGATCAATCCCCAGATACCGCGCCCCTTCCCCACCGCTGCGCACGTTGGTGTCATAAGCGATGATCCCGCCCTCGAGCATCATGTTCGCCGCCTGCAACGGTGGCAGCTCGCCCTGAATGTTCACCGGCGTATTCGGTTTCTTCTGCGAAGCGCGAATGATCTTGCGTTCAGTCAGCAGGTTCTGCAGCCCTTCCCGTTCGAGCACCACAAACCAGCCGCTGGCCTGCATCGCGTCCATCAACATCGACGCCGCGCCCTGGGTGACGCTGGTGGAAAACGAACTGGCCGGGGTCGGTTTGTACTGCCCGGTCTGGTCACGGAAGCCGTACACCACCGCCATCAGCCGGCCCTTGGGGCGCGGCATTTTCAGCAAGTCGTAATAAGTGGAGGCCCTGGGGGTCAGGGTCGGGGTATCGGTGTCCTGCTCGGCCGGCATCGGCTCGCGCAGACTGCACCCTTGTAATGCTGCCAACATCAGCCCTAGCGCAATTATTTTTTTCATGTCCATCACTCCCCGGAACCGTCATCCCGTCATGGGTTGAGGCCGTTCACCTGAATTTCGGAAACTTCGCCGCTCGCTCGGTCGGTCACTTCAATCGTCAGTGCCCCCGAGTCATCAACGACGTTGACGATAAAAGCGTCGGTGGACAGGCTCCCCGTGTTGCCGGTGGAGATGTTGTCCAGCAGTTGCCCCAGCAACCGTGACTGCAATTGACTGGTGAAGCGTTCGAGCGCCGAAGTGCCGGCCACCGTCGAGCGTTTCTTGAGATCCGGATCGTCGTGGTCGTTTTGCGCCTGGGCGTTGTTGAGCAGCCAGGTGCCGTTGAGCGGGTTGCCGCCGAACGACGGGTTGACCGGCGTGTAGACCAGTTCGGTGGCCTGGACGGCAGCGGCGCTGGCAAGCCCGATCAACAACCCCGAGATCCAGAATCCGCTGCGCCGTGAGAACGTTGTCGTGTTCATAGTTCGTCCTTCTCAAGGTCGGTGGTGTCCTGCAACAAGGCTTCCAGCTTGCGCCGGACGACCTCCAGTCGAACCGAGTCGGCGGCCTCGTAGGCCTCGTCCTTCAGTTCCACGGTGTTCGGCGGCAGGAAGCGCCGATACACCAGGCGTTGTTGATACTCGACGGTCACAAGGCTCCCCCAGCGCGCGTCGGGGCGCTCGCGCACCACCAGGTTGAAATCCATGCGGCTGGTGTCGCGCAGGCGCTCGCTGAACGAGTAGTAAAAGTCGTGGCCGATGTGCGAGATCGTGTCGTCGACGATGAAGCCCATCATTTCGTCTTCCTCGCCGGCGCTGGCGAAAGACGCCACAGCCGTGAGGATCAACGCGCACCACCATTTCCGGCTCATGGCTGCAACGCCTGCGGCAGCGCTGACTGGCCTTTTGCAGGGCCGTTGGTGCCATCAAGAAAGGCTTTCTCGGCCACGAACTGCCAGTCCGAATAACGCTGCATGCCTTCGAAATCCGACCACTGCGACGGGAAGTCCGCCTGCTTCAACGGCACCTCGGTGGAGGCACTGTTGATGCCGGTAATGCGTCCGTCGAAACCCCGCTGCAGGGCCCATTCGCCGCCGCCGATCGGGTCCGGGTAGAGCTGGCGCAGATGGTGGCGGGCTTCCGGAAAACGTTCGTCCTGCAACAGGTCGACCAGCTCTTTCGGGTACTGCGCCAGGCCAGGCGAACTGCGGTAGTAGCTGCGCAGCGCCTGGGCGTACTGGGTGCCGACCCACAGCAGTTGTTTCTCGCGATCGCGGCGCGACACGGTCGACCACAACTCGCCGGCACTGGCCAGGCCCATGCCCATGATCACGATCAGGAACAGCACGCCCAGGTAGGTGAACCCACCCTGCTCCACGTGCTTACCACTCGGAATACTGGCTGCCATCACGCGCCCTCCCGGTAGCTCCGCTCTTGATGTCGGCGACGCCGCCCGCCACACCGTCCGGCGGTGCGATCAGCACCCATTGGTCATTGCGTTCGGTGATCGGGTCCAGCGGCGCGTTGCGCAGGTAACGCATCTCCACCAGTTGTTCGATGGAATCGGGATAGCGCCCGGTGTCGCCGTAGTAGTGATCCAGCGCCTCGCGCATGGCCGACAGGCTCTGGTGCAACGTGGTCTCTTTCGAGGCCTCGAGGCTGTTGAAGTAGCGTGGCAAGGCGATGGTCATCAGGGTCGCGATGATCGCCATCACCACCATCAGCTCGAGCAAGGTAAACCCCTTTTCCCGGCGCATGAGAATCACCACTCGCGGTAAGCGATGCCGTTGAGGCCATGGCCCCGGGCGAGGGAGTAGACGTCGAACACGTCCTCGCCATCGCGCGGGTTCTGGGCCGAACTGTTGTAGGCCCGCAGGCCCCAACCGCCGTTGTCGTCACGTTTGGCCGGCACCAGCGGATCCCGCGGTATCCGGCGCAGAAAATAGAACTTCGCACCCTTGGCACTGCGCACGTCGCGCACGCCTTCGACCAGCACTTTCAGGTTCGGCGGATAGCCGCTGCTGTTCAGGGATTTCTCGATGTAGCCGGCATCGAAGGCACGCTTGTAGGCGTCGATGCCATCGCGAATCTGATACAGCGCGGTGCGCAGTTCCTGCTCCTTGCCACGCCGTACCAGGGTCTCGGTCAGCGGCGCGGCCATGCCGGCCAGCAGGCCGATCAGGGCCAGCGTCACCACGACTTCGATCAAGGTAAAACCGCGTTGGGAGGCGTTCATGATCAAGGCTTCTCGACGGTTACACGGGTGGTGGCCACGGCCGCTTCACCGACTGCACGAGGCTGCGCGGCAGGCGCTGGCATCGAGTAGCTTTGCGAGCGATCCGGCGCCTGGATGTGCATGCTGGTTTCGGTGCCGGTGGGGAATTCCATGTCCGACGGGCTCTGGTACGGCAGGTTGCGCACGATCCGTGGGGTGATCGAGAGCACCAGTTCCGATTTGCCGATGGTGTCCTTGTTGCTACCGAACAACCGGCCCAGACCCGGAATGTCGCCGAGGCCCGGAATCTTGTTGCCGGTGGCGCCGTGGTCGTTGCGCATCAGGCCGGCGAGGATCTGGGTTTCGCCGTCATGCAGGCGCAGGGAAGTCTGGGCGTTACGGGTATCGACCTGCACCGGGATCGTCCCTTGGCGGGTCGGCTCCAGCGGCGTGGCGTTACTCACTTCCAGGGCAATCTTGATCGCCACTTCGTTGTTCAGGTGCACGGTCGGTTGCACTTCGAGCTTCAGACCGACGTCGAGGTAGGTGACGCTTTCGGTGATCACCGGGCCCTGGGTCGACGGCACCGACGTGGCGCTGATGATCGGCACCCGCTGACCGATGTGGATGCGCGCCTGTTCGCGGTTGCTGACTCGGATCACCGGGCTGGCCAGGGTGTTGATGTCGTTGTCTTGGGCGTTGATCTTGGCTTGCGGCGACGGCGAGATCGAAATCCGGCTGGAGTTGATGCCTTTCAGTTGATCAAGAATGGTCACCGCCGAACCGTCGCTGTTGACCACGCCGAAGGTGTTCGGCCATTGCAGACCCAAGTCGAGAATGCGCTGGGTGGCGACTTCCATCACTTCCACTTCCAGCACCACTTCGGGGTTGGACTGGTCTTGCGATTGCAGGAGTTTTTCGGCCATGCGCACGGCGTCTTCGGTGTCGCGCATGGTCAGGGTGTTCAGGCGTTCGTCGACGAACACATCGCGGGTCTTGAGCATGGTCTTGATCATGTTCAGCGCGGTGTTGGCGTCGATGCTGGTCAGGTAGAAGGTGCGCATCACCAGCTCCTGATAATCCTTCAACTTTTGCGGCGAGTCCGGAAAGATCAGCAAGGTGTTTTCGTTCACCACTTTCTGGTGCAGTTGGTTCTGTTGCAGCAGCAGTTGCACGGCGTCTTCGATGCGCACGTCACGCACGAAGATCGTGGCTTTCATGTCCGGACGCAGGTCCTTGTCGAAGATGAAATTCAGGCCGGCGACCTGCGACAGCACTTCGAAGATGGTCTTGAGGTTGGCGTCGCGAAATTCCAGGGTCACCGGGCGGTCGAGCCGGGTGCGCAGTTGCGGGTACTGGATCACGTTGCGGCTCTGCACCAGACGGATGTTGCCTTGCAGCTCCAGCGCGCCGTCGTTTTTCGGGTCAAGTTCGAGGATCTGTTTGACCTGGCGGTCGGCGCCGTAGATGTCGCCCCGACGCAGGTCGCCACGGGCCAGTTCGAGTTTCTCGTCCATGCTGCGCAGGTAGTCGAGCTGGCGCAGGGCATCCTGGGCGCGGCGGTTGTTCGGTTCGATGGTCAGCACCCGGCTGTAGGCGGTGCGGGCCGAGGCGAAATCGCGGCGGGCGCGGTCGGTGTCACCGGAGGTCAGCAGCGCGGTGATGGCTTTGGCGCGACCGCTGTTGAGCAGCAGGTGCAGCTCGGTGTCGCGCGGATTTTCCCGCAAGCCTTCCTCGATCCGGGCCAGGCCCGCCTCGTACTGCCCCTGATCGATCAGGTCGGCGGCTTCCTTGTTGGCGACCTGCGCGGAACTGCACGCGGCCAGCCCGGCACACAGGCCGAGGCTCATCAGCAAACGGGATCTGTTCATTGCGTACTCCCCACAGACAAGGTCTGCGACAAATGCAAAGGCAGGTAGACCAGGCTCAGTTCCACATCGGAAATCGCCGCAATCTTCCAGGTGTCGTCGATCACATCCCCGCTGCGCACGACGTAGATTTTCTCGCCGTCCTGCAAGAACACCTGCAGGTCGCTGCGGTCATGCAGCCTGCCGACGAACTGAAACGGCACCGGTGGCAGGCTCGGGGCTTGCACCACCGGGGTCGGGTTGATCGCTTGTTCGGTGACCGTCGCCAGAGTCGGCGCGGCCTTCCAGGATTTGCTCGCAAACAGGTCGCCGGCCGGGCTCAGGTCCTTGATCGGCGCTGCATTCGCCTTGGCGCTGCTGGCGGGCAAGGCGCCACGGGCGCTGGCTTTGACCGGGCTGGCCACGGCGACTTCGGTCGAATCCGCCTCGTCGCTCGGCGAGAAATATTCCGGCAACCAGGCCAGTGCCGCCGCCACGCCGAAGAACGCCACCCAGCCGGTTATGCGTTTGGTGTCCATCACGACCTCGACAGGTAGAGGGTCATACGGATCCGGCCGCTGAGGTCGGTGTCGGCAATCTTCTTGCGTTGAAACTCGACGTCTTCCACCACCACCGCCGGCAACTGGCCGAGCAAGGCGTGCAAGAAGCGGCGCAATTGCGGGTAGCTGCCGCGCACCGGCAACAGGATCTGGTAGCGCGCCAGATGGGTCTTGGGATCGACGCCGAGGGCGTATTCGCCGCGCGCCAGGGTGATGTGTTCCTGCGCGGCCAGCGCGTAGATGCGGTCGATGGCGACGGTGGCCTGCGGCTGGGCCGGCAGCTTGTTACGGAAATCATCCAGCTGACGTTGCGGCATCACCGGCGGCGCGATGCTGCCGTCCTCGACCTTGGCCAGGTATTCGGTGGTTTCCTGGGTTTGCTGGCTGAGCTGTTGCAGCGATTGCCAGCCCGGCAGCAAACCGCCGAGTGTCCACGCCAGCGTGACCAGCAGCAGCGCCAGACCGGCCAGGCCCGGAACACCGAGGCCTTGCAGGTATTCGTGAACGATCAGTCTAGGGATTCGCATCGCCTATCTCCCAGGTCGCCGACAGGTTGAATTGCACCGGTTGCTCCGGCGATTTGACGACGATTTCGTGGCTCAGCAGCGACACGTCGGACAGCTCGTCACTGGCCTCCAGCCGTTTGTGGAAATCCAGCATCGCTTGCAGATCCCGCGCCTCGGCGCTGATCCGCACTTGGCCCTTGCGGGCATCCGGGGTCAGGGTCAGCAAGGCGATGTCGTCGCGCGGCATGGCTTCGAGCATGGCGAACAGGCGTTCCCAGGGCCGGCGCAGTTGCTGCGAGACCTTGCGCATTTCGGCGAGGTTCTGCGCCTGTTCGCGGGTTTCCGCCGGGCTCAGTGTTGTCTTGCTGCCGCTGTCGCCGGTGAGCTGGCGCTGGGTGTGTTGCAAGTGACCTTGTTGTTGTTCGGCCTGATCGCCGAGGTGCTGCTGCACGCCGAAGCACACCAGCGCGAGCAACACACCGCCGCCGAGCAGGCTCCAGCCCAACGGGCCGGAACGCGGACGAGGCTGGAAGTCGAGGTTCAAGGCGCGCATGTCAGGCCACCGCCCGGGACATGACGTACAAGGCGTCACGCACGGTCATCGAGTTGTCTTCGAGGGTGCGCAGGTGCACCCCCGCCACCTCCGGTTGCGCATCGAGGCGCGCCGGGGCGTGCAGATAAACGTTGAAGGCGCGTTCGCTGGTGGAGGCTTGCAGTTGCCGTTCGCGACCGATCAACGCGCTGAGTGCCGCATCGCTGTCGCTGCCGCCCACCGAACGCACCGACGACCAGCGCCCTTCCCTTGCCAGCAGCAACACGCTGCGTTGCGGTTCGGCGACGATGAACAGGAAGTCGCCGGCATCGAGGCTTTTGTCGAAGCGGTTGAACGCAGTCATCAGGTACGGCTGCACCGAACGCAGGCGCAGACCGCGCCCCGTAACCAGCGTGCGCAGGCGTTCCAGCAAATCCTGCGGCAAGGCACTGGCGATCCGGTCATGCCCGGCCGGCTCGGCCGACAGCACCAGGCTCCACGGTTGGGTCGGTGCGCCGAACAGGTCTTCGAAGCACAGTTGGGCGAAGCCGCGCAGTTCGTCAGGGCTGCTGATCTGCTCGCTCCACGGCACCAGGCAGAAACGGCTGAAGTGGCCGGAGATCACCACGCTCAGCTCGGCACCGGCACGGGTGTGTTCGCCGAGCAGACGGTCGAGGGTGTCCAGCGCCACCGCGTAGCTCTGAAAGCCTTCGTCGATGTAGCCGACGCTGCCCAGCCACAGGGTGTCGCTGCCCCGGCGCTGGCCGAGGCCGACACCGCTGGCGCCGAGCACGGCGATAAATTGATCACGCGATAAAAGTGACACGATTGATCTCCTCCAGCGTGGTCCGACCGTGCTCCACCAGCTCCAGCGCCGATTCGCGCAACAGGCGCAAACCACGGGCGCAGGCCAGGGCTTTGATCTGGGTGATGGGTTGGCGCTCGACGATCATTTGCCGCAGCTCGTCGTCCAGGTGCAGCAGCTCGGCAATCGCCGTGCGGCCGCGATAGCCGCTGCCCCGGCAGTGGCCGCAGCCCTTGCCGTGGACGAAGTGGTAGTGATCGACTTTCTGTGGGTCGAGGCCCGAAGCGCGCAGCTCTTCATCGCTCGGGTTGACCGGCGTGCTGCAACTGCTGCACACCAGCCGGATCAGGCGCTGGGCGAGAATCGCGTTGAGCGCCGAGACCAGGCTGTAGGGGTCGATTTCCATCTGGGTAAAACGACCGATCACGTCGAACACGTTGTTGGCGTGGATGGTGGTGAACACCAGGTGACCGGTGAGCGCCGATTGCACGGCGATCTGCGCGGTGTCCGGGTCGCGGATCTCGCCGACCATGATCTTGTCCGGGTCGTGACGCAGGATCGAGCGCAGGCCACGGGCGAAGGTCAGGCCTTTTTTCTCGTTGACCGGGATTTGCAGCACGCCCGGCAGCTGATATTCCACCGGGTCTTCGATGGTGATGATCTTGTCCACGCCGTGGTTGATCTCGGTGATCATCGCGTACAGCGTGGTGGTCTTGCCGCTGCCGGTGGGGCCGGTCACCAGCACCATGCCGTAGGGTTCGGCAGCCAGACGACGCAGTTGGCGCAGGGTTTCGTCTTCAAAGCCCAGCGCTTGCAGTTGCACGCCGCAGACCTTGTCGGCCAGATCCTGTTTGTCCAGCACCCGCAGCACCGCGTCTTCGCCGAAGATGCTCGGCATGATCGACACCCGGAAGTCGATCTGCCGGCCGCTGATGCCGATCTTGAAGCGACCGTCCTGCGGTACGCGTTTTTCGCCGATGTCCAGCTCGGCCATGACCTTGACCCGCGAGATCACCTGCTCGGCGAACTCGCTGCCCTGGATCTTGCCGATGTTGTTCAGCACGCCGTCGATCCGGTACTTGATCACCAGGCCCTGGCCGGTGGTGCCGAGGTGGATATCGCTGGCGTGCATTTTCAGCGCGTCGTACAGGGTCGAGTTGACCAGTTTCACCACCACGCTCGAGTCTTCGCTGATGCTGGTCAGCGACAGGCTTTGCAGGGTGTCGGTCTCGCTGCCGGCGTCGGCCTGGGCGTTGAGCGATTCGACGGCGTGGAAGCTTTCTTCGTGGCGGGCCAGATAGGCCTTGAGGTCGTCGGCGTGCACCAGGTACAGCGGCGCGCCGTGCAGGCATTCGTCGATCCAGGCCAGGCGCGACGTGTCGAAGGGGTCGGCGAACACACCGATGACTTCGTCGTTGTGGCGCAGCAGGATGAATTCACGTTTGAGGCATTGCGCGAGAGTGACCCGATCGAACACCGGGGTCGCCAGAAACAGCGTGTCGGTGTCGAGCACCGGGTAATGCAGGGTGGCGCCGAGGCTGGCAATGAACGGCATCGGCGCCAGTTCGCAGAGCACGGCCAGCGCATCGAGCACCCGTTCCCCGGAAGAGCTGGCCCGTGCCCGGGCCTGGGCCAGTTGCTCACTGGAAAAGCGTGGCGGGGTCTGGGCCTCCAGCGGAGGATTGACCGACAGCGGTTCGACGACAACGGACAGACGATCCATGGCTTGCTCTCCAACACCCGGGGCTTGAGGCCCTGACGGCGCGGGAGGCGAATTCGGCGAGTGCCGGAACGTCTATCGCGCCATTACTCCCCGGTGAGCATTTGATCGTCGTCCGGTGCCATGACCTCCGACCGGTTTCGTCGGCGGTCCGCCAGCACCCAACTGCCATCGTACAACTGCAACGGGAAGCTCTCGGTCCTGCTCTGGCGTCGTTCGACAAAGCCTTCGGATGGGCTCGCACCGGGTTTCGCTTCGCGCTGGATCCCCAGAAGGTCGCAGACAGCTCGGGCAAGTTCCGCCAAAGGAAACGGTTTGAACAGGATGTGACTGACCCCCAGTTGCCGCGCCCGCTCACAGACTTCAGCGGTCGGGTGACCCGTTATCAGCACGAAATGACACGTCCTGTTCTGGCGGACCGCGTCGAGCACCTCGAACCCTTCCATATCGGGCAAGCGGTAATCGAACACCAGCACGTCGGGGGCGAAAGTCTCGGCCTGGCCGATTCCCTCTGCGCCGTCATGTGCAATCCGGACTTCCAGCCCTTGCGCCGACAGATAATCCTGAAGGTTCTGTGCAAGCAGCTGTTCGTCTTCGACAACCAGTACTTTGTTAACCAAGGTGGACTCCCTGAAACCTCAAGTGCCGGCAATTGAAATTCAATGACCCGAACCTGCTGGAGTGCGCCTCACAAGAGGTAACGCACACTTCATGCCAGGCTGAATGCCGGTAATTTTTTGTCTTCATGTCCTTGAATTGAATGGAAATGCCCGCTCGTCCCGGTACCCCGTTCCCCAGAAACGGGGAAGCACCTGAATGGGCATCGAAGCCATTCCCCACTATTGGGGGGGAACCTTCAGTCGTCGTCAATTCGTTCGATCCTGTTCTCTGCCCGTAATTGCGCGAGCACCTGACGACGAGCCTGGGTCTGTTGCTGTCGGGCGAGGTACGCCCTGACTGTTTCCAGCCCTTGCTCCTCTGGGACATCGGCCGCCTCCTTGTGGTTCTCGACAAAGATCAAATGCCAGCCGAACGGTGTGCGCACCGCTTCGCTGACTTCACCAGGCTTGAGGGCAAACGCCGCCGTTTCGAAGGCCGGCACCATCTGCCCACGGGCGAAATACCCCAGGTCCCCGCCCTGGCTGGCGGTGACATCTTCCGATCCCGATTGCGCGACGCTAGCAAAGGTTTGCCCCCCTGCGATAGCGGCACGCATCTGCATCAAGCGTAGTCGTGCCGCTTCAACCGTGGCGGCATCGGCATCGCCGGCAACCTTGATCAGAATGTGCCGGGCCTGCACCTGCTCCGGCGCGCCCATTTCAGCGCGGTGTTCCTCAAAAAACGCCCGCACCGTTTGCTCGTCCGGGGCCTGGACTTTAGTCAGTTCGGCAAACATCCGCTGCGCCGCCAGTTCGCGGTGGGTGTACTCGGTGAACGAGGCCTCATCGAAACCGGCGTCCTGCAAACGCTGGAGGAATTTCTCGGTGCCGCCGATGGCGGTGCGGGTCTGTTCGACCTGTTCGCGCACGGCTTGCTCATCGATCTTCACCCCGCGCTTGCGCGATTCCTGCCAGAGCAGTTCCTTGTCGATCAACGTGTCCAGCGCGGCCTGACGCAGTTGCTTATAGGCCTTGGGGTTGCGAATACTCGCCACGGCGCGGCCCTGATCTTCCAGGTACTCGGCAAAAAAACGTTCCAGGCGAAACTCGGAAATCGCCTCGCCGTTGACCCGCGCAGCCACCGGTTCATTGTTCGCCATTCCCACCGACAACCAGCCTGTCAGCAGCCAACACAGGGTTTTGAGCTTCATGATCAGGGCCTCCGGTCAGGGCGTGGCAATAATCGGTTTGTAGGGAGCGACCAGATAAAAACGCTGGTCGGGCAAGTCAACGGTGACCACGTGCGCCCCGCTCAGGCCCAATCGTCGGCCGGGGCCGAAGCTCAGGCGCGGGGTCAGGCCGGTGTCGAAGTCGTGCAGGCCTTCGAGCGCCGCCACCAGTTTTTCGCGGCTGGCGTCGCGGCCGGCCTGCTTCATGCCTTCGCTGAACAACAGCATCGAGGCGTAGGCGCCGACTTGCAGCACCGCGTGCTGGGCGCCGAGGCCTTGATGCTCGCGCAACAGCGTCAGGGCCATGCGCCCGGCCTGGGTCCAGTCGCTGGGCACGAACGGATACGCCAGAAACACCCGCCGGGAAAAACCCTCCGGCACTTGCAGCAGATCCCCCGCCACCTGGCTCGACGCAGCAAACAGGTACGGCACCTGCCCGGCATTCTGCAATCCGGCCGCCAGCCGACTGAAACCTCCGCCGCTACCGAGGTAGAACACTGAGCGCGAGCCCAGCGGCAAGCTGTCCGCCGCCGGGTCGTAGGCCTGCAGATGGACTTTTTCCCAGCCGTGATCCTGTAGATATTGGCCGAGGACCTGTGCCGCCAGCACCTGCGCCGGGTCATCGGGATAGGCAATCAACGTCGGCCCTTGCAGCACTCGCAAACTGGCGGTGGCGTAATCGGCCAGTGCGATCAGTTGCTCGCGCAGACCCGGCAGCGGTTCGAAAATCTGCGGGCTGGCCTGCACCGGGCCGAGCAGCGACATTGCCCCGATCAGCGGCACGCCGGACTGTTCCAGACGCGGCGCCAGTTCGCTGTCCAGCGCCGGGGCCAGCGGCGCTATCAGGGCAAAGACTTGCTCTTCCTCGATCAGCCGTTGCAGGGCCTGTTCGGCGCTGGCGCGATCCGGGCCGGGATCGGCCACGGTCAGGCGCAACTGCCGGCCATGAATGCCGCCGGCCTGATTGATCCGCGCCACACTGCCGTTGAGCACCGCCGCGATGGTGGCGCCCTCCTCGGCCAGCGGCCCTTGGCTGGGCAGCAAGGTGCCCAAGTGCAAGGTCTGGTCATCGAGCCCCGGATCGCGGTCATCGGCCAGACGCTTGAGGTACGCGGTGAGGTTGCGCTGATCCTTCATCGACAGCAGGAAGCGCGGCATGCTCGGGTCGAGGCGATTGTTGCCGGGGTCGCGGCCCTGCTGGATCACCCGCGCCAGACTGCTGTCGGTGTAGGCCGGGTAGTTGCGGCCATTGATCTGTTGTTGACCGTGGATGCTGGTCAGCCGCGACCAGTTGAGCTGCGGCGGACGCACCCCGCCTTCGGGTCGGCCGAGACCATCGGCGCCGTGGCAGTTGGCGCACGGCAGGCTGGTGGCCGGCAGCAATACATCCGCCGCGCCGACCCGCGCCATGATCGGCTCGCCGCTGGCGGACAGGCCTTCGCGGTACAGGCGCTTGCCGGCGCTTTCTTCATCGGTCAGCGGCAACGCGGCTGCGCCGAGGCTGACGCCAGCGAGCAGGATCAGGGCGAGGACGCGGCCGAGGTTCATGGCGCGGACTCAGCGGCTGGCCACGGGCATTGTCAGCAGCTGCAAGCGCTGGGCAATGGCGGCGGCCGGGGCGTCGGGACGGATTTTGCTCCAGCGTTTGTTGGCCACATCGCCGACGATCAACTGGGTCGAGTGCTGCTCGGGCGTCGGCACGATCTGGCCGATGCGGCCCAGCACCAGGTCCATCTGCGCCTTGTCGCCGGTGAGGAAAAGCCAGTGAGGGTCATCGGCGCCCTGCTTCAAGGTGTAAGCCTTGAGCACCGCCGGCGTGTCGCGCAGCGGATCACTGGTAAGGGAAATGAAGGTGATGCCGTCGGCCTTGTCGCCCAGCAGCTCGCGGACTTCCTTGAGCTTGCGGGTGATCAGCGGGCAGGCGTCATTGCAGCTGGTGAAAATCACGTTGAGCAGCACCACGCGGTTGTGCAGCGCATCGCTGTAGAAACGCTGGACGTCGCCGTTCTGATCCAGCAGCGGCGTGTCGGTGAACCAGGTTTTCGCGTCGTGGGTGCCTTTGACCGGTGCGGGCGCAGCGCTGGTCGTTGTCGTTGCCGGTGCCGGTTGTTCGTGGCCTTCGTGGGCCAGGGCCATGGCGCTGAAAATCCAGAAACACACCGTCAGGGTGATCCAGTCCAGGGTTCTCATGGTTGTTGCTCCATGGCAATCGCGGTGTGTTTGGCGTGGGTGCGCAGGCCGCTGAGTTTCTCGACTTCCTTGGCCAGCAGTGCCGGGTCGGTGAAGCCGTAATAGCGCGTCCAGTGGCGGCTGTTGCCGTCACCGACGAGGATCAGCGGCTGGTGATTCTTGAAGTCGCCGCTGAAACTGCCGAGGCCCTTGAGGGTGGCGGTGATCGATTGCGGCGAACCGGTGAGCCAGCTCCAGCCCGGGCCTTTCTGGAAGGTGCGGGCGTAATCCTGCAGACGTTTCGGGTCGTCGCGCTGCGGGTCGATGCTGATCGACACCAGTTGCACCTCGGTGCCAACCCGGGCACCGAGCTGTTTCTGCACCTTGCCCATGATCGACGAGACCACCGGGCACACCGTCGTGCAGCTGGTGTAGATGAAACTCATGACGACGATTTTGTTGTGCACCAGATCCTGCTCCAGGTGCACGGTCTTGCCGTTCTGGTCGAGCAGTGGCACATCGGCGAACTTGACCTGGGCGTGCTCCTGGCTGTTGGCGGCCGGTGCGGTGTGCCCGGCATGCTCGTCCGCCGAGTGGGCGCTGGCCTGCTGGATACCGACGGCCAACAGGCACAGGGTCAGCAGGCCACGGGATGCAAATCGGTTCATGGTCGTTTCCTCGTCACTGAGTCTGGCCGGGCAGCACCCGGACACTGGCAAAGGTCTTGTCGTCGAAACCGGCGCCCAGCGAGGCCGCGCGCACGTGCAGGTACCAGGCGCCGCTGCGATCAAGCGTCACCGGTGCTTCGTACACGCCGTCGGCAACTTCCAGCGCCGCCACTTCACGGGGCCGGGAGGTCGGCGCGAGGAAGTAGCGCAACTGCACGTCGGTCACGCCGCTGCGCTGGATCTTCTGTTTGCCCTGGACAATGCGAAAGCGCACCACGTACGGGTCGTTGAGGGCCACGGCGGTCTTGTCCAGCAGGAACTCGACTTTTGCCGCGCCCAAGTGTTTTTCCGGCGCGCCGTCGGACGCCACCTGCGCGGTGAAGCAATGAATGATGTTCGGCTGGTTGAGCAGGAACGCCACGTCGAAGCGCCCCGCCGCCGGCAGTTTCACTCGAGCGCTGTAGAGTCCCGGCGAGACTTCGCGCAGGCTGCGGTCGATCACCAGCGCGGCGCGGGCGATTTGCCCCCGGTTGGGGTAACCGGACATCGGCGCGTTCATGCCTTCGGCGTAGAAATAGGTGGTGTTGTCCACCGGGTTGACCACGAACACCGCGTTGTCATCGCGCGATACCGCGAGGCTCGATGCCAGCGGCAGATCCCCGGCCAGCCGTGGCGGCTGCGGCCCGGCTTCGAAACCCTGAGTAATCGGCTGACGCCCTTCGCCCAGCGAAGACAGGTTGATCATGGTGACTTTCGGCGAGGCCAGTCCGCGCACGTAGGCATAGGCCTGGGTGAACACCACTTGATAGGGTTCGGCTGAAACCTCCAGGTCATGGATCGCCGAATCGTTGGCCGCGTCGATGACTGTGGCGCGGTTTTCCACCGTGTTCAGCACCACGCCAAAACGGCCGTCGGCGCTGAAGCCCATCGGGCCGAGGCCCTGTTGCAGCTTGATCACCCGGCGTACGGCGCGGCTGTTGCTGTCGATCACGGTGACAGTGCCGTCCTTGCCATCGGCCACGTACACCGCGCCGGACAACGGCGAATACGCCACCGACAACGGGCTGGAGCCGGTCTTGACCTGTTGCACCAGGCTCAGGCTGGCGACTTCGATGACGCTGAGGGTGCCGTCGTCGCGGTTGCTGACGAAGGCGAAACGGCTGTCCTTGCTGAACGTGATTTCATGGTGGCCGCGTCCGGTCGCCAGGTGTTTCAGCGGTTTGAGGCTCTGGGTGTCGATCACCGTGACCCCGGACTCTTCAGCCTTGCTCGCGTTGTTGCCGACCCACAGCAGACGCTCGTCCGGTTGCAGCGCGACCCGCACCGGTTGGCTGCCGGCGGCCACCGAGTCGAGCACCTTGAATTGCTCGCTGTCGATCACCGCCACTTCCCCCGCCGCCGGCATCGACACGAAGACCTTTTTGTTGTCCTTGGGCGTGACCCAGTCCATCGGCGACTGCTTGAGTTCGATCCGCGCCAAGGTGCTGGTGATGCCGCCCACCGACACTGACGGGTCGACCACCGAAACGCTGGCATCGCGGTTCATCACCAGCAGGAAATAGCTGTTGAGGTCGAGCAGCGGCCGCGCGCCGATGTTGGATTTGAGGAACATACCGACCCGCGACTTGCAGCTCTGGTCACGGCCCTGGGCCTGATCGGCGGCGACGGCTTGCGGATCGATCCACGCCCCCGGCGCAACACCGGACAACGGCTGGCCGGACGCACCGTCGGTGACGCGAAACTGCACGTCGGCGAACTCGCCCTCACGCAACTGACCGTCGCTGGCCAGCGGCTTCAGATCGAAGGCGATCGACACGCCGTCGCGGGTCAGCACCTGCCCGGCGCCGGTTTGCGCCAGGGCAATCTCGCTCAGCGTGAGCAGCGCGCCGACCATTGCCAACAGGCAGACGCCGATGATGTTGATGATCCTGTTCATGTCGCTCTCCCCTGACACATTTTCCGAAACACCGCCGTCCCCTGTGGGAGCTGGCTTGCCAGCGATGGCGGCTTCAGCCACACCATCCAGAACCGAGTTGCTGCCAATCGCTGGCAAGTCGAAACGTCGAACCGCAGCTCCCACAGGTTTTTGCACTCACCGATCCATCGCATTCCAGCTACTGAGCAGGCGGCGCCGGCTCCGGCTCATTGGTCACCCGCAGCAATCCCCACAGCCCCGAGGTGTTGCCATAGGCGCCGTAATCGCGGAACAGGTAGTCCCCCGGTATCGCGTTGCTGCCCCCGGCGCTCGGGATCATGAAGCTGAAGTGCGCCGCCGGAAGGATGCTTTCGTGAGCGCCGATGTACATCGACATCGGGTTGTAGCCGAAGCGCACCGAACCCACGCCCGGCGTGCCCATCGGGTAGCCGCCGGTATCGCTCTTCTCGGCCTGGAACGGGTTGAGCGACCAGACGTGTCCGTCGAGCTGGAACGTCGTGCCGCGGCTGCCGCCGCTCGGCATCAGAATGTGCGTACGGAACGGCTGACCCGGTTTGGCATACAGCACCGGCGTCTGCGGATCGCCCCCCACCAGCGCATTGCTGTAGGCCATGTGCGCGTTGGTCATGTCGCCGTAACCCGCGCCATCGGCATGGCCGAACGGCGCATCCGGGGCGAGGCCGAAGCGGTACCACAGCGGTTCGGTCTTGTAGTTGATGGCCATGCTCGAGTTGTCCTGCGGATCGGTCGGTACACCGAAGCCCTCGGCAGCGATGCCTTCGACCGGCCGGCCATTGGCCCAGCGGGTGTTCAGCGCCTTGTGCCAGACCATCGCGAAGTCGCGGTAAGTCGTCTGCCCCGGTGCGGTGACCGTGGCGTTGACCTTGCGCGCATCGTCGACCCAGGTCGCGCCGATCGGCAGGATGCTCATCGCACCACCCAGGCCTTTTTGCGGTTGCTTGATCACATCTGCCGGGGTGAAGTTCAGGCCACCGAACTCCACGGCCGTGGCGTTGATGTTGTCGACACTGCGCCCCAGTTGCGTGACTGGTTTGCCTTCACGCTCCAGGTGCCCGGCGTAGTACTGATAGGTACGGGTCGGGTAGGCGCCGCTGCTGCCCAACCGTGGCGGTACGGTCTGGATCGGGTTGGCGCCGACGTTGGCACCGTCGGACTTGGTGATGTCATAGGCCAGCAGTTGCGCGTGCAGACCCACGTGGCTGGACGGCCGCATCAGGTTGTTGCTGAAAGTGGTCGAGCCCAGGCCGCTGTTGCGATCACGTTTGACGATGCCCTGCATCACGGCAGTCTGAGTCAGGTCGGGCATCACGCTCGGCAGACGGTTTTCCAGGGTGATGTTGATGCAGTCCCCGGCCGCTGCGCGCAGCACCAGCGGTTCGACCGGAATGCCGGGTTTGAGCTTGCCGCTGACCGGATCGAGGTCGGATTTGCGCACGTACAGGATCGCCGTCGGATCATGCAGCGGCCCGCTCTGGCCACCGATGGTGATGGTCTCGCCGTCCTCCGGATCGGTCACGGTCACTTGCGGGATGCTCACCGTGCGCGAGTTCAGCACCAGGGTGCCGCCCGCCGGATTCAGCGGCCCGCCGACATGCTGACCGAGCCCGGCCGAATCGCCGATGCTCAGGCCCAGCGAATTGCCGAGGATGTCGTTGGCCAGCGCCGCGACCACTTCATAGTTGCGCTGCACCGTCGGCCGGGTGCCGATGCCGTTGGGGTTGGCGCTGATCCGTGGGCAACTGCCTTCGAACGCCACGGTGTTGCGCATGCCCGCCGGACTCGGGTTGTTGGGGATGGCGAACAGGTCATTGCGTTTGGCCGTGTAGTTGCGCATCACGCCCCAGATCCCGCTCCAGTAGCCTTCGATCGAAGCATCCATCGAGTACAGATAGTCACCGGTGGTCGCCGCAGAGCTGGACAGCATCGACACCGGTGCGATGAAGCCCATCTGTTCGGAGATGCCGATCATCTGCGAGGCGCGCCAGCCGGAGTTGGAGCTGTTGCCGAAACCGGAACCGCTCTGCAGCCACTTCACGCCGTGCAGGGTGACGTTGTGCTCTTCCTCGTGGCCGCCGGCATGCACCCGCAGACGCACGTTGTCGCCGGTGTAGGTGCGCAGCATCGGGGTGAACGGGTCGCCCGGCTCGCTGCCGCCCTTGTTGATGTGCGGCGGGAACAGGGTGGTGCCGCCAGTCGGGCCGGTGGCGGCCGTCACCAGGTTCGGTGCCAGGTTCATCGCCGGGATCGCGCGGTCGGTGCGGCTTTGCATGGCGTACGCCAGATCACCGCCGAGGCCGTCGGCCTGCATGCCGCGCTTGCCGTCCGGGCCGACCTTGTTCGGATCGTAGACCCGCAGGGCCAGCGGCTCGTTGCGATAGTTGACGACGAACATGCCCGGATCATCCACGGAGATCGCTTGCGGGCATGGCCGGCTCGGGCAGCCCGGCACCTGACCGCCCTGCACTTCCAGCACGCCTTCGAGCAGGGTGCTGGCGTTGTTGCGCACCGGCGGGTTGATCGCGTAGCGGAAGCTGTCGGCGGTGGCCGGGAACGCTTGCGGATTCGGCACGCCGTTGGGGCCGGCGCCCACGTACACACCGGCTTCATAGGCATGCTGGAAGTCGCTGTATTCGAGGAAGAACTCACGGAAGCTGTCGTTCTTGCCGTCGCCGTCGAGGTCGCCGGTGTTGATCACCGCCTGCCACGAGGTCGGCCCACCGTCCTGGCGCACGCCGCTGTACAGAGGCTCGCCGGTTTCGGCGTGGAACCAGGTGGAACCGGCCGGTTCCGCCAGCACCGTGGCATACAGGCCGATCTGCTGGTGAGTCGATGGGCCGAGGTGGTCGTGGGTGAAGATGGTGCCCAGGCCCCGATCCACGCCCTTGGCGTTGACCACCGGGTCGACGAACCAGCGTTGCATGGCCGTGCGTGCGCCCATCCAGTCACTGCGCCCGAACTGACCGAAGAACGGATGCGCCTTGGCTTTCGGGCACGCCTGGGTGCCGTCGCGCGGGTCGGTGCCCTCACACTGGTTGAATTCACGGATCGCGTGAATGCGTTCCTGAACGGCACCCGGGGAGAGCACGCCGTCCTCGTAGTTCCAGCCGTTGGAGGAACCGTCGGCGGCCGTCAGGTCCCACTTCGGCAAGTGAATGTGCTGGCCGATCACGTCGGTCGGCGTGCGCACCTGATAGTCATCCATCTCATAGGTGGCGGGCACCAGGTTGGTTTGCTGGTATTGCACGCAGTCGAAGGTGTTCATGCGCATCACCAGCGGCTCTGGCGGACGCTGTTTGGTGATCACCGGCCAGGCGTCTTCCCACAGCGCCAGAATCCGCGCTTGCGGGAAGTGATAACCGACCTTGTTGTAGACCGCGTCGAACTGGATGTTGGCGGCCTTGTAGATCCGTGGCCGGTCGGCGGTGAAGGTCGAGGCGCCGACGAAGGACATGCCGTCCAGCCGATCGCCGCTGGCGAATTCACCGCTGCCGGCGCTGCTGGTCAGGCGTTTTTGCCGGTCGTCCATGCACGGTTCGTAGTACGGCGCGCCGGCCATCGGCAGGGCGCCGTTGGTGCGGAAGGCCTTGGCCACGATCTGGTTGCCGGGCAGCAAGGCAAAGCTTGGGTGATCCTTTTTCGCGTGGAACGCCATCGCGGCCTGTTCGACTTCAGTGCCCTCTTCGGGCAGGTAAATCGGTTTGGCGCGGGTGACTTCCTTGGAGAAGTCCAGCGAGGTGGTCACGGTGTGCGCTTCGCCTCCTGCTGATACACCATCGAGGGTGTGACGCTGCAAGCCGCCGTCCCAGCCGCCGGACTGATTCGGGTCGAGGTTGGCCCACAGCGCTTTGCCGCTGGCTTTCAACGATTGCGCGGTGGCGGCGTCGAGCATGTCCAGCGGTGGGGTTGGCGGACGCTGACCCACCGAACTTTCCATGCCGCCGATCCAGAACGGATAGCCAGGGTTTTTCAGGCTGCCGTCGGCGTTGCGGTTGGCTTCGCTGCGATCGACCAGCGCCAGCGAGCCAATGGCTTGCGATCCACCGTTACCGCCATGGTGTTCGCCGTCGTCATCGCCCTCTTCTTCCTCATCGTCGTCATCGTGGCCGGCGACCAGGGTTTCACCGATTTTCGGCACCACCACCACTTTGCCCGGCATCGGCGCCATGGCTTTGCCAGGCAGCGGCACCACGGCCGGAATCGGCGTGCCGGCAATGATCTCGCCATCCGGCAAGGCGCGTGCACCGGCGGCGGGTTTACCGCTGCGCAGGGCGTAAGGTTCGCTGTGATAACCATCGGCGCCCTGTTGCGAGACTTCCAGCCGGGTGCCTTCTTCGAACACATCGTGCACCCGCCACATCGACCACATGCCCTGGGCGAAATGCGGGTAAAAGTGGCAGTGATAGATCGCATCGCCAGCCACCCGGTTGCGGTTGCCGGAGCCACCGTTGGCGATTTCGTAGGTATAGCCGGCGCCCGGACCGATGCCTTGAGCGTCGACGTAATCGGAGTTGTCATCGTTGGGGTTGAACAGCCACTGATGGCCGTGCAGGTGAAAGATGTGCTGCTCGTGGCCGTTGTGGGTATTGCGGAATTTGACGAAGTCACCGATGTAGCTGTGGTTGACGTTCGACGGCTCCGACGGATACAGGGCCATGGTGGCCTTGACGCCGACCTGATCGGCGCTCGGTGTCTGGCCGGGGGCGATGTTCTCAAGCCCGGTGTTGGCCGGCACATCCACCAGCATCGCCACGTCGCCGACAGTGTGCGAGCTGAGGAAGAATTCTTCGTAGGCGCACGACAGGCAGTCGTGCATCGGTCCCACGCCGAGGCGGTTGGCGACCACTTCAGCGCCCATGCCCCCGGAACCGTAGTTGATCATGAACGAGTCGCGGGTCGGCTCCAGCACATGGGCCATGACCGGGTCGGCCCAGTAGGCGGGGAATGCCTGGGTAGCGGCGGTTTCGTCCTGGAACTGCGAGGCGAAATCGCGAAACGGCTCGAGGCGGTTGGGGATCGCCGGGTTGCGTTTGCCTACCGATTCCAGCGGATAGGTGCTGGGCGCAAAACTGCCATCGGCGTTGCTGCCCATGACGATGGCGTCGCTTTCGCTGGAGATGATTTCGTTGCCGTCGACCATGCTGATGATCGGCGTGCCGGCCTTGCCTTCACGCAACCACGGTTCGCGCTGCGGGTAGCGGGCCTGGTAATCGACGATGGGGTGACCGGCCGGTGTACGGCCGGTGGTGGCCAGACGCATTTCTTCTTCAGTGAGGGTGTTGCGATAGGTGCGTCCCGACTTCGGCACCACCACGACCTGGCCGAACAGGCCATTGGCGGTGTTGCCGGCCGCGCCCTCCCCGCCGAATGTCGCGCCACGGCTGCTGACGGCAAACGCCCCTTCGCGCTCGGCGTACAACACGTAGGAACGGCTCGCGCCCGGCGGCACCAGGGTGTTGGCATTACGCCCGGTGTAGGAGGAAATGTCGTCGATGCTGTTCACCGCTTGCAGGCCGTTGACCTGGAAACCGACATGGCGGTCGGCGACCTGCTCGTCGACCTTGAAAGCATCGGCGCCACTGACGTTCTCGGTGCCCTCCTCGCCTTCAAGCCCTTCGAAATGCTTGTTCGGGTTGGCCTGGTAGTCGAGCAGGTTCTGCAGGTTGATCGTCAGGCAATCACCGGCGGCCACCCGCAGCACCAGCGGCCGTGGACGCTTGTCGGCACGCAGCGAGACCTTGCCCGGCACCGCGCTGCCGCCATAGGCCAGCGAGACGTCATGGTCATCGACCACATCGCGGCGCAAGGCGTACATCATGCCGTTGGCATTCTGCGCACCGAGGCGGTTGAACATCAGCGGTTGATCGAAGGCGACTACATTGGCCACCAGATTGCGCTCGCAGCGCACGGCGGCGCTGGCCAGTTCGACGCTGAGCATCGAGACCAGCAACAGCAGCCAGTTCAACAGGGGCGGTGCGTGGTGAATGCCAACCATGATCGGAAACCTCGTAGTGGGTGCTCACAGGGAACGATTCTCGATAAACCCCTTGGAGCAATCCGCGTGCCACAAAAAATGTCTTTCCAACTCAAACGGTTACACAGGTCACTTGAGAATCCGGGGGATATTCCCCACCCGTTTCCCCACTTTTCCGGGCCCTCGGGTTTGCCCCGAAAGTGGGGAAACCGGGGACATCCTTTACAACGGTGCATCCACCGCCAGCCCCTGCAAGCGCCGGTACTGACGCAGCACGCTCGGGACATAGCGCTGGGTTTCGGCGAAGGGCGGAATCACCCGGCCGCGGCTGAGCACCGCGTCAGGCCCGGCGTTGTAAGCCGCTACGGCCAGAGCAATGTCGTTGTCGAACAGGGTCATCAGGCGCTTGAGGTATTTGGCCCCACCCTGGATGTTGGCCTTGGGGTCGTAGACGTCTTTCACCCCCAGCTCGCGGGCGGTGTCGGGCATCAATTGCATCAGTCCGCCAGCGCCCTTGGGCGAGGTGGCACCGGGGTTGTAATTGGATTCGGACTTGATCACCGCGTGCAGCAAAGCCTCGGGCAGGTGATTGGCGCTGGCCGCCGCTGACACCAGCTCGGCGTAGGGCTGGTTGGCGATCAATTGCGGTTGCTGGTCAAGGCTGACCAGCGGCGCATCGGCTTCACGAATCACCCGCTCGTAAGTGCGTCCGGGACGGTGGACGTTCGACAGCACATAGCTGCCCTTGGCGTCCATGGAAACGAAGACATCGGCTTGCGCGACACCGACCGACAGCACGCAGCCGAGCAGTCCTGCAGTGAATGAATGGATCATTGGGCCTCCCCTGACAGGCCCCGAAAAATTGGGGGAAATGCCCCACTGACCCGTCGTTGATCAGCCGTACGCAAGCACTGTGCCGACTCTTGAAAAGCCCGTAATACAAGGGTTCCAGCCGGACAGCCGAATTTATCGGGGGCTGAGCATGGCAATTGCATAAGCCCTTTCGGCGACACGGCTGCCACTCACGGGAGGTCATCATGAAGCTGCAATTTCGTCCGCGCGCCCAACGCGGTTTCACCCTGCTCGAATTGCTCGTGGTGCTGGTGGTGCTCGGCCTGTTGGCCGGGATCGTCGCGCCCAAATATTTCGCCCAGCTGGGGCGTTCCGAAGTGAAGGTCGCCAAGGCGCAGATCGAAGGCCTGAGCAAGGCGCTGGATCTCTATCGGCTGGAGGTCGGCCACTACCCGTCCACCGAACAGGGCTTGCAGGCGCTGGTGACCGCACCGAGCGACGAAGCCAAATGGACGGGCCCGTACTTGCAGAAAAAACTGCCGCAGGATCCGTGGGGGCGTAACTACACCTACCGCTATCCCGGCGAAAACAGCGAGTACGACTTGCTCTCGATGGGCAAGGACGGCCAGCCCGGCGGCGAAGGCGAAAACGCCGAAGTCACCAACTGGCAATAAGCGGAGCACACGGCATGCGATTTCAACTCAAAGCAGTGGGCAAGGCCGGGGTGGTGTCGCTAAGCGTCGAGGCGCCGGGTCAGAGCGAGGCGCGGCGTATCGCCGAGGATCAGGGCTTGCGCGTGGTCAGCCTGCATGCCGAGCGCCACTGGCGTTCGTTGCGCCTGAGCAAGCGTGAAACCTTCAACCTGGTGCTGTTCAGCCAGGAGCTGACCACCCTGCTCAACGCCGGCCTGCCGCTGATCGATGCGCTGGAAAGCCTGGCCGAAAAAGAAACCGCCCCCGCCGCCCGCAAAACCTTGAGCGAGCTGGTGCGGCTGCTGTACGAGGGCAAATCGTTCTCCCAGGCGCTCGGCCAGTTGTCGGCGGTGTTCCCGCCGTTGTACGTGGCGCTGGTACAGTCCAGCGAGAAGACCGGGGCGGTCGGCGATGCGCTGGGCCGTTACGTGAGCTATCGCCAGCGCATGGACGAGGTGCGGCAGAAGATCGTCAGTGCCTCGATCTACCCGCTGCTGTTGCTGGTGGTCGGCGGTGGCGTGGTGCTGTTTCTGATGGGTTACGTGGTGCCGCGCTTCAGCCTGGTGTTCGAAGGGCTGGGCTCGAACCTGCCGTGGCTGTCGCAGATCCTGATGAGCAGCGGCATGTTTTTGCATGCGCATCAGGGTGAGTTTTTCGGCCTGTTGGCGACGATCGTCATCGCCCTCGCCGTGCTGCAGAAACAACCGGCGTTTCGCCGTGGGCTGGATCGGCTGGTGGAGAAACTGCCTGCCGTGCACCAGCGGATTTTCATGTATGAGCTGGCGCGGTTTTACCGGTCGCTGGGGATTCTGCTGCAAGGCGGGATTCCGCTGGTGACGGCCATGGGCATGGTGCGCGGCCTGCTCACCGTGGCCTCGCGAGCACGCCTGGACCAGGCCTGCGAGCGGGTGCGCGAGGGGCAATCGTTGTCCACTGCCCTTGAGCTCAACCGGCTGGTGACGCCCGTGTCCCTGCGCCTGCTGCGCGCTGGCGAGCAGTCCGGCAACCTCGGGCAAATGATGGAACGCAGCGCCGATTTCTACGACGAGGAAATCAGCCGCTGGATCGAGTGGTTCGTGAGGTTGTTCGAACCGCTGCTCATGACTTTCATCGGCCTGTTGATCGGGGTGATCGTAATCCTGATGTACATCCCGATCTTCGAACTGGCTTCGAGTATCCACTGACCTCGGGAACGGGTCGGATCACACGCAACAAGCCACATCCACGTTCCCAATCAAGACAACAAAGACGGAGAACGATATGCACATTCAAAAGCTCGTGCTCGCAATGGCCATCGGCGCAGTCCTGTCGGCGTCTACCGTACTGATTCCGGACAGCCTGTCCGGGGTGTCGAGTGTTCAGGCCAAGGATGGGGGAAGTGGTGG
>NZ_POHV01000057.1:0-25637 GCF_002884345.1 Pseudomonas sp. GW456-12-10-14-LB2 | reverse complement strand
CTACAAGAGCAATACTACAATCAAAGGTGCATATGGCAGTCTGGATATAAATTCTGCCGATTCTGATTCAGGAAAGCTGGAAGGAAAACTCACGTGTGGTTTTCCTGAAACAGATGGCATGCTAGAGAGTGCATGGTTTCAGGCAAATCCTAATGGAGGCGCAAATGTGACATTCAAGGTTAAAAGCATTCAGTATAATCTAGTTGTTCCGGATAATAAGTATAAATCCATGGATGGGGCAATGAGCGAAAACGGTTCATCTAATCCTATATCATTCATTCACCCTCATCGATAACGGCGCAAAGCAAAAGGGGGCAGATTTATTTAATCGTCCCCTTTTGATGTTATGTGGTAGCGAAGGTAAGCTTCGTTGCTGCAGATTATTCCGTCGGCACAACGTTATCCAACACCTGATTCACCGCCAGTTCCGCCAGCATCACGATCTGCGCGATGCCTTGCGCGGTTTTGCGGTGGGGGCCTTCGAGGAGGTCGACGAAGTTGTTGAGCATGACGTTGGCTGAGCCCAGGGTTTCGACGGCGTCGGCGAGCAGGGATTCGTTGTTGCTGGCCGGGTTGGCCTGGTAGAGGCGGTTGGGGGAGTAGGGCGCGGCCATCATGTGGGCTGAGATCGGGCCGAGGTGGTAGTCGAGGGCGCGGTTGGCGGCTTCGTTGAATCTCTTGGAGTCAGGGCATTCGTAGGGGGACGTTGGGTCGGTGATGCTGGACGGTTCGGTGACCGGAGGATTTGGCGTGACTTTGAACATGTTCATTCTTTTCCTGTTTTGAAGCCGCCAGACCCGAGCTACTAAACAGGGGTGGTGGCAGCTGTGCGCAGGTTAGTAGACCGGGGAAAAGAAGAAAGCCGGCGTGCCCGGGGGCACCCTACGCACAGCCACCATCAAATACAGGTATGGGAATACCTGACTGACAGACACTTGTGCACTCTTCAAATACCAACGGGCTACTAAACCCGATCACTGCAAATCAGTGACCCGATCCAAGTTACCGGCCGACCCCAAGGCGCACAAGCCGGCGGATTCTGGCGCAGCGGTAGGCTCTGGCGCAAGGATTTGTAGGCATCCGGACGCATTCCGACATGTCTTTAAACGGCGTGATTCAAACCTGTTTATCGATCATCGCCCGACGAGGAGAAACCTGACGCTTTAAGCTCCAAAACCATTCGTCGCCAGCCCCGCACTCATCACGCCGCCCCTCGCTCAAAAGCTGCATGACCAAAACCATCAGCGCCAAAGACTTGCATATCAGCCTCCACCCTTTGAGCGAATCAGCCCTTTTCAAATGGCTGCTCGCCAGTTTCCTGATGGGCAAACGAATCCAGGCCGAAATTGCCGCCGAAGCCTATCGAGTGATCGTTGAACGACACCAGCGGGATACGCCGCGCAAACTGGGCCATTGCACCCATCGCGAACTGGTGCGGATGCTCGGCCAGGCGCATTACGTGCGTTACGACGAAACCACCGCCGAGCGACTGCTCGCGCTGGCTACCAAATTGAATGAAGAATATGCCGGGCGGGTAATGAACATGGTCGAGGCGAGCGCCGACCGCCAGGACTTTGAAAAGCGTTTGCAAGCCTTCGACGGCATCGGCCCGAAAACCGTGGAAATCTTTATGCGCGAAGCGGGCAAGGTGCTGTTTTGAGTGCGTCGTCGATCTTCATTGGTTGCGCGGGTTGGAGCCTGCCCCGCGAATACTGGCCGTCATTTCCGGAGCAGGGCACCCACCTGCAACGCTACGCCGGACAACTCAATGGCGTGGAAATCAACAGCTCCTTCTACCGTCCGCACCTACGCCAAACCTACGCCCGATGGGCCGAATCGGTGCCGGACGGATTTCGCTTTTGCGTGAAGGTGCCCAAGTCGATCAGCCATGAGCGGCGCCTGCGGGACTGCGAACAGGAGCTCGATGCATTTCTTGAACAGTGCTCGGGGCTGGGCGATCAACTGGGTTGCCTGCTGCTGCAGTTACCGCCGTCGCTGGCGTTCGACGAAGCGCTTGCGGAGGCGTTTTTCATCGCGTTGCGCCAACGTTATTCCGGGGCTCTGGTGGTTGAGCCGCGCCACGAGTCCTGGGCCGCCGCCGAACTGCTGTTGATGGCGTATCGCATCGCGCAAGCGGTGGTCGATCCCTCGCGAATCAGCACCGATGCGGTTCCGCGCGGCTGGCCCAACGTGCGTTATTGGCGGCTGCACGGTTCGCCGCGCATCTATTACAGCCCCTATGACTCGGCGTATCTGGAAAAGCTCGCCAGCGATTTGCGGGTGGCGGCTGTCGATGGCGTCGACATCTGGTGCATCTTCGACAACACCGCCAGCGGCGCGGCAATCGGCAATGCGCTGGAACTGCGGCGGATACTGGCGCACAGCTGACACTCGATGTCTGGTCTTCCAACCGGCGAGTGTGTCTGTAAACTGGCCGCCCGAAACGGCGCGCGATGGCGCCGTCCTCACTGCCAGCGAAGGACTTTCCCATGGCCAACCAAGACATCACCTACACCCCGGACCCGGATGCAGACTCGATCTCTTCGGACGTGACCGAATTCAACGGCATCCTGATGTCGACCCAGATTCCGACCCGTGCCGATGGCAGCCTGGAACTGGGCGACGTCACCGCGCAAAGCGAATGCACCCTGCAGGCGCTGAAAGTCGCGCTGGAAAAGGCCGGCAGTTCGATGGACCGCGTGTTGCACCTGAC
This sequence comes from Pseudomonas sp. GW456-12-10-14-LB2, assembly GCF_002884345.1. Classification (NCBI taxonomy): domain Bacteria; kingdom Pseudomonadati; phylum Pseudomonadota; class Gammaproteobacteria; order Pseudomonadales; family Pseudomonadaceae; genus Pseudomonas; species Pseudomonas sp. GW456-12-10-14-LB2. Next base: position 22,924 of record NZ_POHV01000057.1, on the reverse strand, counting down.
CATTTACCTGACTGACATGGCTGATCGCGCTGCGTTCAATGAGGTGTACAAGCGCTACTTCGCCAAGCCATGGCCTGTTCGCGCGGCGGTTGGCGTGGCGGCGCTGGCGGTTGAAGGGATGAAGGTGGAGGTGACTGCAATGGCCGCGAAGGCCTAAGTTTGCGGTTCGGTAGGGCAGCTCTGCACTGAGCAGGGCTGCCACCCGGCAGCACAGGCGTGCCGCCCACGCGTTTCGCGGCTACAATGCGCGCCTCGACCGTGACAGCCTGACTAAAAAAACATATGTCCTTGCCCAAACATCACCTGGAACTGCTCAGCCCCGCCCGTGACGTGGCCATCGCCCGCGAGGCCATTCTGCATGGCGCCGACGCGGTGTACATCGGCGGCCCGAGCTTCGGTGCGCGCCACAACGCGTGCAACGAGGTGAGCGAAATTGCCGAACTGGTGGAATTTGCCCGTCGCTATCACGCGCGCATCTTCACCACCATCAACACTATCCTGCACGACAACGAACTGGAGCCGGCGCGCAAGCTGATCCATCAGTTGTACGACGCCGGCGTCGATGCGCTGATCGTCCAGGACCTGGGCGTGATGGAGCTGGACATTCCACCCATCGAGCTGCACGCCAGCACCCAGACTGACATCCGCACCCTTGAGCGGGCCAAGTTCCTCGATCAGGCCGGTTTCTCGCAACTGGTACTGGCCCGTGAACTGAACCTCAAGGAAATCCGCGCAATCGCCGATGAAACCGATGCCGCCATCGAGTTCTTCATTCACGGCGCGTTGTGCGTGGCGTTTTCCGGTCAGTGCAACATTTCCCACGCGCAGACCGGGCGCAGCGCCAACCGGGGCGACTGCTCCCAGGCCTGCCGTCTGCCGTACACCCTGAAAGATGAAAAGGGTGGCGTGATCGCCTACGAAAAACACCTGCTGTCGATGAAGGACAACAACCAGAGCGCCAACATCCGCGCGTTGGTCGAGGCCGGTGTGCGTTCGTTCAAGATCGAAGGTCGCTACAAGGACATGGGCTATGTGAAGAACATCACCGCCTATTACCGCCAGCGCCTCGACGACGTGCTCAACGATCGTCCGGACCTGGCCCGCGCTTCCAGCGGCCGCACCGCGCATTTCTTCATGCCGGACCCGGAAAAGACCTTCCACCGTGGCAGCACCGACTACTTCGTCAGCGAGCGCAAGATCGACATCGGCGCGTTCGATTCGCCGACCTTTACCGGTCTGGCCGTGGGCGTGGTCGAGAAAGTCGGCAAGCGTGACATGCAGGTCATCACCCACGAGCCGCTGTCGAACGGCGACGGCCTCAACGTGCTGGTCAAGCGCGAAGTGGTGGGTTTCCGCGCCAACATTGCCGAAGCCAAGGGCGAGTTCGAGGAAGAAGGCGAGAAGCGCTACCGCTACCGCGTCGAGCCGAACGAAATGCCGGAAGGCCTGTACAAGCTGCGCCCGAACCACCCGCTGAACCGCAACCTCGACCACAACTGGCAGCAGGCCTTGCTCAAGACCTCCGCCGAGCGTCGTATCGGCGTGAGCTGGCTGGCGAAACTGCGTGAAGAACGTCTGGAACTGACCGTGACCAGCGAAGAGGGCATCAGCGCCAGCGTCGCGCTGGACGGCCCGTTCGGCGTTGCCAACAAACCGGAACAGGCGCTGGAGACCTTGCATGACCTGCTCGGCCAGCTCGGCACCACCGAGTACCACGCGACCTCGATCAAGCTGGATGCGCCGCAAGCGTTCTTCATCCCGAACTCGCAGCTCAAGTCGTTGCGCCGTGAAGTGATTGAAGCGCTGACCGCCGCCCGCGTTGCCGCTCACCCGCGCGGTTCGCGCAAGGCCGAGACCACGCCACCGCCGGTGTACCCGGAAGCGCACCTGTCGTTCCTGGCCAACGTCTACAACCAGAAGGCCCGCGACTTCTACCACCGTCACGGCGTGAAGCTGATCGATGCGGCTTACGAGGCCCACGAAGAGGCGGGCGAAGTGCCGGTGATGATCACCAAGCACTGCCTGCGGTTCTCCTTCAACCTGTGCCCGAAACAGGCCAAAGGCGTGACCGGCGTGAAAACCAAAGTCGCGCCGATGCAGCTGATTCACGGCGATGAAGTGCTGACCCTGAAGTTCGACTGCAAACCGTGCGAGATGCACGTGATCGGCAAGATGAAGGGCCACATCCTGAATCTGCCGCAGCCGGGCAGTGTGGTGGGGCATATCAGCCCTGAGGATCTGATGAAAACGATCCCGCGCGCGCCGCACTGATTCAGAGGCAATAAAAAACCGGTGACGAAAGTCACCGGTTTTTTTATGCCCGCCAGAAACTCAACTGGCTTCGTAGCGCGATCCTGTTGGCGGCGCCGCTTCGCCGCTCAACGCATCGACCATCGGCGGATGGTCCTGCGCCGCCTGACGCAGATCCTCGGTCACCCGCAGCTCGGCGCCGGTTGGCGAGAAGGTCGCCGCTGCTGCGAACGGTGCCGGATTGGCCGGCACCGGTCGCTTGCCGCGACGCCAGAAGAAGAACGTCACCATGGCCAGGTTGACCAGTGCGAAGGCCCAGAACAAGCCGGTTTCGCCATGGGCGTTCATCGCCGGGGAGATCAGCAGCGGGCTCATCGCCGAGCCCAGCGAATTGATCAGCAGCATGCCCTGAATCATCGGCACCAACGTTTCGACCGGCGCACGGTCGGCCGCATGGCTGACCGCAACCGGGTACAGCGCGAACACGCCGCCACCCAACAGGAACAACATCGCCGCGAGCATGGCCGAGGACAGCGGCACCAGCACGATCACCAGCGACAGCACGGTGCACGCGGCGCACAGCACGGTCAGCACTTGCAGGCGATCCTTGCGGTCGGACCAGCGCCCGACCGGGTATTGCAGGAGCATCGCGCCGAGGATCGTCCAGGCCATCATGCTGCCGACTTCGCCGACGTTCAGACCGATGCGTTGCAGGTACAGCGGCAGCAGGGTGTAGATCGCCGCGATGGTGACGCCGGAGCCGAAGCAGCCGACCAGTCCGGTGGGCGATACGCCCAGCAAGGCCCGTGGTTTGAGCGGTTCGACCTGTTCCAGCAATGGCGACACACGCGGCAGGATCACGATCGGCAGCACTGACAGGGTCGCGAGCATGCCGGCGACCATGAATGGCGCAGTGTCGCCCAGGCCGGTGATTTTCCCCAAAAACGCCTGACCCAGCACGCCGGCGCCGTAGAGAACGATCATGTACAGCGCCAGCAGACGGCCGCGAATCTTCGCGTCACCGGCCAGCAGCAGCCAGCTCTCGATCACCAGAAACACACCGACCGTGGCCCAGCCGTTGATCAGACGCAGCATGACCCAGCCCCAAGTGTCATAAAACAGCCCTTGCAGCAGGATGGTCGCGGCGATCAGCGAGGCGAAGCTGCTGTAGGCGCGGATGTGGCCGATGCGCAGGATCAGCCGGTCGTTGAAGATCGCGCCCAGGGTCAGGCCGATGAAATAGGCCGAGGACACGATGCCGATCATCGTCGCCGATTCGCCGGCAGCACCCAGGCGCAGGGTGGTCAAAGAAGACAGAAAGCCGTTGCCCAGGGCAACAATGAATAGCCCGAGCAGGGGCGCCAGCGCCATGGCCAGCAAACGCGGTGTCATAAAAACCTCAAGTGATCGAACAGCGGAACGTGCGCCTCTGCGCATGCGAGTGCCAAGCCGAAGTGTGTTGAAGACAAACGACCGCCGAACGGGCAGGACGATTGAGCCAGGCACGCTTCGTGGAAGTGGCCGGCTGTTCAAACCTGAGGGTTGTCATGGCTGCGGGCAGGCGCCGGTCGGGCGACTGCAAGAGGAGGCGCGATTTTAAGCCTTGTGCAGCGTTTGCCAAGGTGCCGGGCCTGCGACGTTGGGACGCAGGCTCGCTCGTTTCAGCACTGATCGCGCTGATCGTTCCCACGCAGAGCGTGGGAACGATCAAGGTCAACGGCGTGGGAGCGATCTCTGGATGGGTACATGCGTCGTTTGCGAGTAATTTGCTGCGGCGCCAGTTAGCATGGCGCCATAACAACGAAACGATGGATCCCACCTTGATCGAACGACGCCAATTCAGCGGTGGCATGAAGGGCAAGAACCTTCGCTACCTGAACGAGCCCGCCAGCGGGCCGGGACGCATGACCCGTACAGGGTTCGTGCTGCTGGAGCATTTTTCCCTGCCGGCCTTCACCCAGGCGCTGGACACCCTGGTCACCGCCAATCTGCTGCGCCCCGGACTGTTTTCCACGCGAACTTTCGGCCTCAGCGACGGCGAAGTGATCAGCGACCTGGGGCTGGTGATCCGCCCGGACTCGCGTCTGGAAACCAGCGTGTTGCAGGAACTGGATTTGCTGGTGATCTGCGGCGGTTACCGCACGGAACTGAAGGCGAGCGACGAATTCATCAACCTGCTGAGAATGGCCGCCGAGGCGGGCGTGATACTGGCCGGGTTGTGGAACGGCGCGTGGTTCCTGGGTCGGGCAGGGGTGCTGGAAGGCTACCGCTGTGCGATTCACCCGGAGCATCGGCCGGCGCTGGCGGAGATTTCCAAGGCGACCCAGGTCAGCAGCGAACCCTACGTGATCGACCGCGACCGGCTGACCGCGTCCAGTCCGTCCGGCGCGTTCCACATGGCCCTGGACTGGATCAAGGGCCTGCACGACAAGGCGCTGGTCGAAGGCATCGAAGACATTCTGGCGTTCGAGGAATCGCGTTACCGGCGGATCAAGCCGACCGAGAACCTCTGCGTCAGCGCGCCGTTGCGTGAGGTGGTGAAGCTGATGGACGCCAACCTCGAAGAACCGCTGGAGCTGGAACAACTGGCGGTCTATGCCGGGCGTTCCCGGCGTCAGCTGGAACGGCTGTTCAAAGAACAACTGGGCACCACGCCGCAGCGTTATTACATGGAACTGCGCATCACCGAGGCCCGGCGTCTGCTGCAACACACCGAGCTGTCTCAGGTGGACGTGCTGGTGGCCTGCGGGTTTGTGTCGCCGAGTCATTTCAGCAAGTGCTACAGCGCCTATTTCGGTTATCGCCCATCCAAAGAAAAACGGCTCGTCAAATGACGAGCCGTTCGGCGTGCTGCTTCAGAGTTGATCGGCGTCGATGATCGCCTGAGCGAAGGCTTTCGGGTCTTCCTGCGGCAGGTTGTGGCCGATGCCGCCGTTGATCAGGCGGAACTGGTATTTGCCGGTGAAGCGTTTGGCGTAGTCCTCGGGGGCTGGGTGCGGCGCGCCGTTGGCATCGCCTTCCAGGGTGATGGTCGGCACGCTGATCGACGGCGCGGTGGCGAGTTTCTGTTCCAGTGCCTCGTACTGGCTTTCACCTTGCACCAGGCCCAGACGCCAGCGGTAGTTGAACACGGTGATCGCGACGTGATCCGGGTTCTGCAACGCCTTGGCGCTGCGGTCGAAGGTGGCATCGTCGAAGGCCCATTTCGGTGACGCCAGTTGCCAGATCAGCTTGGCGAAGTCATGGGTGTTCTTGGTGTAGCCCGCCTCACCACGGTCGGTGGCGAAGTAGAACTGATACCACCATTGCAGCTCGGCCTTGGGCGGCAGCGGGTTCTTGCCGGCGGCCTGATTGCCGATCAGATAACCGCTGACCGAGACCAGCGCCTTGACCCGCTCCGGCCACAGCGCCGACACGATGTCCGCCGAACGCGCGCCCCAGTCGTAGCCGCCGAGCACGGCTTGTTTGATCTTCAGCGCATCCATGAAATCGATCACGTCACTGGCCAGCGCCGCCGGTTGACCGTTGCGCACGGTCTTGTCGGACAGGAAGTGCGTGTCGCCATAACCCCGGGCATACGGCATCAGCACCCGATAACCCTTGGCCGCCAGCAGCGGCGCGACGTCGTCGTAGCTGTGAATGTCGTACGGCCAGCCGTGCAGCAGAATCACCACCGGGCCATTGGCCGGGCCGGTTTCGGCGTAGGCCACGTCCAGCAGGCCAGCCTTCACGTGTTTCAGCGGGCCGAAGGGTAGATCGGCCTTGACGCTGGCGGCTTCGGTCTTGACCGGATCGGGCGTTGCGGTTTGTGCTTGGGCGAAGGCGCCGAATTGCAGCAGCGCGGTGGCTAGAATCGACAGGCCCAGCAGGCGGCGACGGTTTTTTCCAGTGTGGACGGCGGTGTGCAGTGCAGGCTTCATGGCAAGTCTCCTTGGTAATCGGTGAGGGCAGGGCGTTGGCTGAACCCTTCGAATCTGGAGCCCATTAAAGACTGGCCACGTATCTGCGCTGTTTCCGTTTTCGTTGGCTGATGCGCGGGCATGTATCCGGGAGGCGTTCGTACACACTGCGATACAAACCAGCGGCCAACAAAAAGCCCCGAATGTTCGGGGCTCCTGCTTGCCTTGGGCTTCAGGCCTGCGTGACGTGCTTGGGCCCGGCCAGCGCCCAGGCGATCAGCCCGAACAGCGGCACAAACACGATCAATACGATCCAGACGCCTTTGTTACTGGCTTTCCCCTCACTCTTGCGCACCCGGTTGATCGCCCACAATTCAATGAGCAAAAGAACGACGGCCAGTACGATCCACGTGGTTTCAATTTGCATGAGCTACCTCCTGATGGTCTTTGGCTTAGGCGGGGCGTGACACTCAGGGTTCATTAAATTTGCTGGATGGCCTGCCTGGCTCACGTGCACAAATGTTCTAAACCCATCGGCAAAGTCGCGGTAACGTAGACGTCCTTGACGAACAACCACTGCCTTCGGAGCCTTGCGTGGACAAACGCAACTGGATCGACTTGTCTCAGGATGCCGACACCGGGATCGAGTCGATTCGTGCCCATTTCCAGGGCCATGCCTACGATCCGCACTGGCACGACAGTTTTCTGGTGGGCGTCACCGAGCAGGGCGTGCAGCAGTTTCATTGCCGGCGCGTGCGCCATCTGAGTACGCCGGGCAAGATTTTCATGCTGGAACCGGGAGAGATCCACGACGGGCACGCGCCGACGGAGGAGGGCTTCACCTATTCCATGCTCTACCTCGACCCGCACTGGCTGGAGCGCGAATTACGGGTGCTGTTCGAGCATGCGCCGGACAACAGCCAGCTCGGGTTCACCGATACCCTGAGTCAGGATTCGCGCTTGTCCACGGCCATCAATCAGGCCTTCAACGCCCTGCATCAAGGCGACTTGCGCATCGTGCGCCAGACCGCCATCGACACCTTGCTCGGTTCGCTGACATCGCATCTCGACTGGCGCAAGCGCCAACCGTTCGATCCGCGCCTGCCACGGGTAGCGCAAGTGGCGCGGGACTATCTGCATGCGCACGCCTTCGAGGACATCGGGCTGGACGACGTGGCTCAGGCCTGCGGGGTCGATCGCTTTCGTCTGACCCGTGCATTCAAGGCCGCTTTCGGGCTGGCGCCACACGCCTACCTGATTCAGTTGCGCCTGGCCCGCGCCCGGCAGTTGCTGGCGCGTGGCGAAACACCCGCCACCGTCGCCAGCGCCCTCGGTTTCGCCGATCAAAGCCATCTCGGGCGCTGGTTCCGCCGTGCCTATCACCTGACGCCGGCGGATTACCGCAAGCGCTGCTCAAACCTTCCAGACTGAACCCCGCGCAACCGCGACCATGGTCTCCTGTTTTGATTCGGGAGTCCTGTCATGGAATCGTTGCTGCCTTTTCTGCTGTTTTCCTTCGTTGCCTCGATCACTCCGGGGCCGACCAATATTCTGGTGATGAGCCACAGCTCGCGGCGCGGTCTGACGGCCACCGTGCCGATCATCTTCGGTGCCTGTGTGTCGGCGGCGCTGGTGGTGTTGGTGGTCGGCCTCGGCGTGGGGGAAACCTTGTTGCGCTATCCCCTTGTGCAACAGGCGATGGCCTGGGCCGGGGTGTTGTGGCTGAGCTGGCTGGCGTGGCAGATCTTTCGCAGCACGCCGCCGTCGCTGGACTCGGCGACAGCGGCCGATGACGGCTTCAGTGTATTCGGCGCCGCCGGCCTGCAATTGATCAATCCCAAAGTGTGGATGATGGCCGTGGCGGTGGTAAGTGTGTTTGGCGGCAACGGCGACGACAGCGCGCGGATGCTGCTGTTGTCGGCGGTTTTTCTAATGGTCTGCCTGCCGTGCATGACGGCGTGGGCGCTGCTGGGCATGGGCAGTGCGCGGTTCTTTGGCTCGCCACGGGCATTGCGGCGCATGAATGCCGTGCTGGCGGTTTTGTTGTTGCTGTCGGCTTGGTTGGCGGTGTTGTTCTAGGCGTCGCGATTGGTCACATAAATTTGAATTGCCAGCCGTTGCCCCCCAGAATCGCGCCCCGATCCGGCCACCAGTGCCGGGCGTTCAGAGTGAAAGGGGTTGCGGTTGAACGAACAGACATTGTCCATGCGCCTGGAGCGGGTGGCGGCGCACGTGCCCGCCGGTGCGCGGCTGGCCGATATCGGGTCGGATCACGGCTACCTGCCGGTGGCACTGATGCGCCGTGGCGCGATCGCGGCGGCGGTTGCGGGCGAGATGGCCGAGACGCCGTTCCGTTCGGCGCAACGCACCGTGCGCGAAAGCGATCTTGAGCAACAGATCACCGTGCGCTTGGCCAATGGCTTGATGGCCGTCGAGCCGGCGGACGGGATCACGGCAATTACCGTGTGCGGCATGGGCGGTGAGACCATCCGCGACATTCTTGAGGCCGGCAAGGCGCGCCTGAGCGGCCGCGAGCGCCTGATCCTGCAACCCAACGGTGGCGAACAACCGCTGCGCCAATGGCTGATGGACAACGGGTACCGCATCCTCGTTGAGGAAGTCTTGCGGGAGAACCGCTTCGACTACGAAGTCATCGTGGCCGAGCGGGGCGGGCCGGTTTCCTATACCGCCGAGGAACTGTACTTCGGACCGCTGCAGTTGCAGGCGCGCAGTCCTGCGTTTGTCAGCAAGTGGCAGCATCGGTTGCGACACAAGCAGCAAACGCTGGCTCATTTCGGACGGGCGCGGCATGGGGTATGCGAGCGGAAGGTGCAGGATCTGAAGCAGCAGGTGCAGTGGATCACTGACGTGCTGGGGTGAAGCAGGCCCAACGCTGATATCATTCAACAACTTTCAAGCAGGCCAAATCACCATGAACCGTCAGAAAAAACTGCAGCAGCTCTTCAAGGAAAAATCCAGAAAGGCCAACGCCAAACTGGCACCCAAGAGCAACAAACCGAAGTACATCAGCAAGGCGGATCGCCTGAAACTGGAAGCTGAAGTGGCTACAGAGTCGACTGACACCACTGAGGCCTGATCAGGAGGCGCGCAGCGGTACAGATTCCCATCAGGTTTTTCCTCAGGTACTCGGCGGCTTCGCCAGCTCAATCCCCGCCGCCCCCAGCCGCTTGAGAATCTCGAACAACAGATCACTCTTGGTCGTCCCGACAATCCTAGGGCTGGCGACATACCCGGTCACCGTCAACGTAATCCCGTCCGGCGTCAGTTTGCTGAAACGTACGAACGGCGCGGGTTTTTCGAGGATGGTTTCGTGTTCCTTGTAGGTGTCGAACAGCAGGTTCTGCACCTGTTCGGGATCGATATCCAGCGGGAACATCAGTTCCAGCGTCGCCACGCCTTGGGCGCTGCCGCCGAGGGTGACGTTGCGCAGGTTCTGCGAGATCAGTTGCGAGTTGGGCACGATCACGATCGAGCGGTCGCTGAGCTGGATCTCGGTGGCGCGCACGTTGATCCGGCGGATGTCGCCCTCGACGCCGCTGATGCTGATCAGGTCGCCGACCTTGACCGGGCGTTCGGTGAGCAGGATCAGGCCGGAGACGAAGTTCTTCACGATCTCCTGCAAACCGAAGCCGATGCCCACCGACAGGGCGCTGACGATCCACGCCAGGTTGGTCCATTGCACGCCCAGTGATGACAGGGTCAGCAGGATAACCACCGCATAACCGATGTTGGAAAACAGCGTGCTGAGCGAGGCGCACATGCCCGGGTCCATGTCGGTCTTGGGCAGGAATTCGTTATCGAGCCAGCGGCGCAGGGCGCGGATCAGGTAGATGCCGATCAGCAGCGCCAGCATCGCATTGAGCAAATGGCCGGGGACGATGTTCAGTTTGCGCAGGCCGGCACCGCCGAGGATCGTGCCGATGTTGTTGGCCAGTTGGCCGAGGGTGGTGCCGATCCCGCCGACGAACAGGGTGATCACCGCCAGCAGCAACAGCGCAGCCCGACCGAAACCGGCCAGCAGGGTCGAGGCCTGTTCGAGGCGCCGGTCGCCGACCCCCAGCAGCTGTTTCAGCGCCTTGCCGCTGGAGTGGCGGGGCGAGAAGAAGTATTCGCAGCTGTCCTTGAGCAACTGCATCAGCAGGTAAAACCCGGAAAACACGATAAACGCCCACACCAGTTCATAGGTGATGAACCGCGCCAGCGATACGTAACCCGTGAGCAGGGCGCCGAACGACAGCACCATCGCCAGGGTGGCGATGGTGTAAACCACCCCGGCAAAGGTGTTGCCCGCCACTTGGGTGTCACCGGCTGCGGCCAGTGTTTTGCGCAACCTGCCGACGCGCATCAGCAGCGTTGTGACGATACCGAGCACCGCCAGCGCAATGATGCCTCTGCCTGCGAGCACGATCTGACTGCTCATGCCGGCGGCATTGCTGACTTGCACCGCCGTCACCAGCACCAGCAGCGTTGCGGCGAGGATCCGCGCGTAGGGATGCAGCGCGAGCGCCACCGGGTCAGCCACCGCCGGCAGTCGCCAGGACGGATGCTCGGTCGAGAGCAACGCGCGGCTGAGCCCCGTGATCAGCACGCAGGCATAAACCACTTTCCCGAACTCATCGGAAAATGTCGCCAGCATCGGCGGCAACGGCACATGGCGGGTGCAGGCGTAATAGAGCAGTTGCAGGGCAATGGCGGTGGTCGCGAGAGTCGCCAGCGCCGAGGCGAACGCCAGCGAACTGCGGCGCAGTCGACCCTCCGGCATACGGTGAATGCACACCCACGCCAGCCAGCGGTCGGCCAGTCGCCGACCCAGCGTCCAGACGACGAAGGCCAGTACCACCAGCAGGGCGGTGTAAAGTCGCTGACCCGGTTGCCAGGCTTCGGCGCCGGTCTGTTGCACCTGATCGACGAAAGAGCGCAGACGCTGGCGGTCATCCGCCGACGGATTGACAAGGGGAGCCCAGAAGCCGGGATTCAGAATGCTGTGGGTGCTGAGCGTCAGCTCGCTTTCGAGCAACGTGCGGCGGATACCGGCGATCTGGGTGATCAGCTCCGTGGCGTTTTGCTTGAGGGTGGCGAGATTCTTCAACGCCGTATCGACTTTGGTTTTCTGCTCGATCAACGTCGCCCGTTGCGCCGCGATATCGGCTTGTTCGGCAGCGACCGCTTCGGCCGGCGCGGCACCGAGTACGCCCAGTTGCACAGTCAATTGCGCCTGCTGCGGCAACAGCGAGGCCGATAGCCGATCGATGTCCAGAATGAACGTCTGCACCCGATCCTGCGGGCCTTCGAGCTGGTTGTAATTGTTGGCGGACGAGATCTGCTGCTTGAGGCCGTCGAGGCGCTGTTGCAAGGCCTGCAGATCGCTTTGCGTGACGCCGGGGAGCGGGGCGCCGGTGCTGACATCCGGTGTGCCGGACACGTCGGCGGCCGACACCGCCACCAACCCCGAACCAAGCAGGATCAGAGCGATGAACATCAATGACTTCAATGCATTACGCATGGGACTGGGAGATTCCGGTTGATCACACAAACATTGAGGTTAGGTGATGGGGCGCCTGCTGCATCATTTTTTGCTGCTAATCCTGGCTTAATGCGTGTCCGGTGAGATCGCTGGGCAGCCGATTGTAGGCGCCCGTTTTCACGACTAGACTCCCGGCCATGAAACGCTATCTGCGGTTTTGTCTCGTTTTCCTGATCAGCCTGGCGCTTCCCCTCAGCGGGATGGCGGGCGTGCAGGCACCGACAGAACCGTGCCCGATGCAAACCATGGGCATGGCGATGATGGACGGCATGAACATGGATTGCTGCAAGGACATGAAGAGTCCTGCCGACCATGGCTCCCCCTGCAAACCCGGCCAGGAGTGCAAGACCGGCGGCCTGCTGCAAGTCGCGATCCTCAAGCCGCCCGTTACCGTTTTCAGCCCTGTCACGCATTCGTTCTTCAGTGATTCCCTGCCGCTAGCGGCCCCGTCCGGGGTCTGGCGACCGCCCCGCACCTGATTCCTGTCCCCCCTCGAAGCTCATTCCGCCCAGGCGGAGTGATTTGGCTGTGCGCGTGTTTTTCGCCGCGCGCAGTGGACGATCACAGGAATCGTAACCATGACATTCAAGTGCAATTGCACGGGTTGGCCTCTTGTGGCCGGCCTTGCGGCAAGCGTGCTCGCGTGGCCGGGTTTCGCCGCCGCGCTGACACTCGATCAAGCGCTGCGGCTGGCCGAAAACAATGCGCCGTCGCTGACCGCACAAGATCAGAAAATCCAGGCCGCCAGCAGCGCGGCCATTCCGGCGGGTGAGTTGCCCGATCCCAAGTTGTTGCTCGGTTTGCAGAACTACCCCGTGGGCGGCCCGGATCGCTGGAGCGTCGATCAGGACTTCATGACCATGCAGATGGTCGGTTACCGGCAGGAGATGCCCAACGCAGACAAACGCAAGGCGCGCATCGAAGTTGCCGACGCCGCTATTGAGCGCGCGGCGGCCGAGCGCCGTGTCGAGCGTTTGAAGGTGCGTCAGGCGACGGCGCTGGCGTGGATCAGCGGCTATTCGGTCGAGCGCAAAGAAGCGTTGTTCCAGGACTTGTTCAAGGAAAACCGTCTGCTGAGCGAGATCGTCCGGGCGCAGATTGCCGGTGGCCGCGCGCAACCTGCCGACGCGGTGACGCCTAAGCAGGAAGCGGCCCGACTCGCCGAGCAACAGGACAACCTGACCCTCGAGCGCACCCAGGCCCGAGCCGCGCTCAAACGCTGGATCGGCACCGCCGCCAACGACAAGCCCGAGGGCGGTTTGCCCGTGTGGCCGGTCGATGCCTCGACCTTCAATCATCAACTGCAACACCATCCCGAACTGGCTGCTTTCGCCCCCATGACCCGCGAAGCCCAGGCCAGGGTGCAAGAGGCGGTGTCCGAGAAAAAGTCCGACTGGAGCTGGGAGGTGGATTACCAGCATCGGGGGCGCGAGTTTGGCGACATGGTTAGCGTGCAGTTTTCCTGGGATCTGCCGCTGTTTCCCGAGACGCGGCAGAACCCGAAAATCGCCGCCAGACAGGCCGAGGTCAGCCAACTGCAAGCCGAGCGCGAGGCCCTGTCCCGCGAGCACACCGAACAACTGGAAAACCAGTTGGCCGATTACCAGCGCCTCAATCGGGCCGTACGCCGCACCGAAGAAAGCCTGGTGCCGCTGGCCAGAGAGAAAGTCGATCTGAGCCTGGCCAGTTATCGCGCCGGCCAGGGCGATTTGAATGCGGTGGTCAGCGCCCGCCTCGAACTCATCGAGGCCCGCCTCAAACAGATCGACATGGAAGAACAACGCGCGCTGACCGCTGCGCGTCTGCATTTCGCTTATGGGGAGACCAGCTTGTGAACCGTAAACAATGGAACGGCGTGTGGCTGGCCGGCCTCGCGCTGGCGGTGGGCGTGGGTGGCGGTTACGGATTGGCTTATCAGCGAATGAAGGGTGTGCCGGCTTCAGCCCCAGCGCCGAGCACCGAGCCCAAGGCCTTGTATTGGTACGACCCGATGTACCCGCAGCAAAAGTTCGACAAACCGGGCAAGTCACCCTTCATGGACATGCAACTGGTGCCCCGATACGCCAGCGGCGGGGAGGGCAGTGCGACCGTCAGCATTGATCCGGGGCTGAGTCAGAACCTCGGTCTGCGTGTAGCGCCGGTCAGTCGCGGCGCCTTCACCTCAAACCTCGATGTGAGCGGTGTGCTGGGGTTCAACGAGCGCGATGTCGCGGTGATCCAGGCGCGCACCAATGGGTTTGTCGAGCGAGTCTACGCCCGAGCGCCGGGGGATGTGCTGACGGCTGGCGCGGCGTTGGCCGATATCCTCGTGCCGGAATGGACGGCGGCCCAGAGCGAGTTTCTGGCGCTCAGACGCAGCGGCGATGCCGACCTGATCGCGGCGGCGCGCCAGCGCTTGCGGCTGACCGGGATGCCGTCGAGCCTGATTGCTCAAGTGGAGCGCAGCGGCAAGGTGCAGTCCGAACTGACGGTCACCAGCCCTTTGGGCGGTGTGCTGCAAGCACTCGATGTGCGGGCGGGCATGACCGTGGCGAGCGGTGAAACCCTGGCGCGGGTCAACGGGCTGAACAGTGTCTGGCTCGCTGTGGCGGTGCCGGAATCGCAGACCGGTTCGGTTGCCGTGGGGCAGGCCGTCGAAGTGCGCCTGCCGGCCTTTCCCGGCAGAGTTTTCAACGGAGCGGTCAGCGCGATTCTGCCGGACACCAACGCAGACAGCCGCACCCTGCGCGTCCGGGTCGAGCTGGCCAATGCCGATGGCCACTTGCGGCCGGGGATGACGGCGCAAGTGCGGCTGAGTCGATCAACCGGGCAGAGTCAATTGTGGGTGCCGAGTGAAGCCGTCATCCGCACCGGCAAGCGGGCTTTGGTCATGCTCGCCGAAGACGCGGGGCACTATCGCCCGGTGGAGGTTCGGCTCGGCCAGGAAAGCGCCGGCAGAACGGTGATCCTCGACGGCTTGGCAGAAGGGCAGAACGTCGTGACGTCCGGCCAGTTCCTGCTCGATTCCGAGGCCAGCCTCAAGGGCATCGTCGCCGAGCCGCTTGAAACGAGCGGGAACGTTTCGGGGAGTCAGCCATGATCGCCGCGCTGATTCGCTGGTCCGTCGCCAATCGTTTTCTGGTGCTGCTGACAACGCTGTTCGTCACGGGCTGGGGCGTGTGGTCGGTGCAGAGCACGCCGATCGATGCGCTGCCGGATCTGTCGGATGTGCAGGTGATCATCCGCACGCCGTATCCCGGACAGGCGCCGCAGATTGTCGAAAATCAGGTGACCTATCCGCTGACCACCACCATGCTCTCGGTGCCGGGGGCGAAAACCGTGCGCGGTTATTCGTTCTTCGGTGACAGCTTCGTGTACGTGCTGTTCGAGGACGGTACCGATCAATACTGGGCGCGCTCGCGGGTGCTGGAGTACCTGAGCCAGATCCAGAGTCGATTGCCGGTCAGCGCCAAACCGGCGCTGGGTCCGGATGCGACCGGCGTTGGCTGGATCTATCAGTACGCTCTGGTGGATCGCAGCGGCGGGCATGATCTGGCGCAGCTTCGGGCGTTGCAGGACTGGTTTCTCAAGTTCGAGCTCAAGACCCTGCCTAACGTCGCCGAGGTCGCCACCGTCGGCGGCATGGTCAAGCAGTATCAGGTGCAGCCCGATCCGGTGCGGCTGGCCAGCCTCGGCATCACCCTGGCGCAGGTGCGCGAAGCCATCGGCAAGGCCAATCAGGAAACCGGTGGCGCGGTGCTGGAAATGGCCGAAACCGAGTTCATCGTACGGGCATCGGGCTACCTGAGAACCCTTGATGACTTTCGGGCGATCCCGTTAAAACTCGGTGCTGGCGGGGTGCCGGTAACTCTCGGCGATGTCGCAACGGTTCAGACCGGGCCGGATATGCGCCGGGGCATCACCGAGCTGGACGGCCAGGGCGAAACCGTCGGGGGCGTGGTAATCCTGCGCAGCGGCAAGAACGCCCGCGAGACCATTGCGGCGGTCGCGGCCAAACTCGATGACATGAAAAGCAGCCTGCCGCCCGGCGTGGAGATCGTCACCACCTACGATCGCAGCAAGCTGATCGATCGCGCCGTGGAAAACCTCAGCCACAAACTGCTCGAAGAGTTCATCGTCGTCGCGCTGGTGTGCGGGATCTTCCTCTGGCATTTGCGCTCTTCGCTGGTGGCGATCATTTCGTTGCCGGTGGGCGTGCTGATCGCCTTCATCGTGATGCGTTATCAGGGCTTGAACGCCAACATCATGTCGTTGGGCGGGATCGCCATCGCCATTGGTGCGATGGTCGATGCGGCGGTGGTGATGATCGAGAACGCCCACAAGAAAATCGAAGCGTGGCACGCGGCCAATCCGGGGCAGGCGCTCAAGGGCGAGCGCCATTGGCAGGTGATGACCGACGCGGCAGCGGAGGTGGGGCCGGCGCTGTTTTTCTGTTTGCTGATCATCACGCTGTCGTTCATTCCGGTGTTCACCTTGCAGGCCCAGGAAGGGCGGCTGTTCGGTCCGCTGGCGTTCACCAAGACCTACGCCATGGCAGCAGCTGCGGGATTGTCGGTGACGCTGGTGCCGGTGCTGATGGGCTACTGGATTCGCGGGCGGATTCCGGATGAACGCCACAATCCGCTCAACCGCTGGTTAATCCGGATCTATCAGCCGGCGCTGGATGCGGTGTTGCGGCGGCCGAAACTCACTCTGCTGGTGGCATTGCTGGTATTCGTCAGCGCGGCCTGGCCGATTTCGCGGCTTGGTGGCGAATTCCTCCCACCGCTGGACGAGGGCGATCTGCTGTATATGCCTTCGGCCTTGCCGGGTTTGTCGGCGCAAAAAGCCGCGCAACTGTTGCAGCAGACCGACCGTCTGATCAAAACCGTGCCCGAGGTCGAGCACGTGTTCGGCAAGGCTGGCCGCGCGGAAACCGCCACCGACCCGGCACCGCTGGAAATGTTCGAAACCACGATCCAGTTCAAGCCCCACGATCAATGGCGCCCAGGCATGACCCCGGAAAAACTCGTGGAAGAACTGGATCGCGTGGTGCGCGTGCCGGGCCTGACCAACATCTGGATTCCACCTATCCGCAATCGCATCGACATGCTCGCCACCGGGATCAAAAGTCCCATCGGCGTGAAAGTCGCCGGCAACGATCTGGCCCAGATCGACGCCGCGACCCAGGCCGTCGAGCGGGTGGCCAAAGGTGTGCCCGGCGTCAGTTCGGCACTGGCCGAGCGCCTGACCGGTGGCCGCTACATCGACGTGGATATCGACCGCAACGCCGCCGGCCGCTACGGGCTGAACATCAGCGATGTGCAATCCATCGTTGCCGGTGCCATTGGCGGGGAAAACGTCGGGGAAACCATCGAAGGGCTGGCGCGGTTTCCGATCAACATCCGTTATCCACGAGAGTGGCGTGATTCGCCCGGCGCCCTGGAGCAATTGCCGATCTACACGCCTTCCGGCAGCCAGATCACCCTCGGCATGCTGGCGAAGATCAAGGTCACGGACGGCCCACCGATGCTCAAGAGCGAGAATGCCCGGCCGTCCGGTTGGGTGTACATCGACGTGCGCGGGCGGGACATCGCTTCGGTGGTGGCCGATCTGCGTCGCGCCGTCAATGAACAGGTGAAATTGCAGCCCGGTATGAGTCTGAGCTATTCGGGGCAGTTCGAGTTTCTGGAACGGGCCAATGCGCGGCTGAAACTGGTAGTGCCTGCCACGCTGCTGATCATCTTCGTGCTGCTCTACCTGACGTTTGCTCGCTTCGATGAGGCGCTACTGATCATGGCCACATTGCCGTTCGCATTGAGCGGCGGTGCGTGGTTCCTGTATTTGCTGGGCTACAACTTGTCGGTCGCCACCGGTGTGGGCTTCATTGCGCTGGCCGGGGTTTCGGCCGAGTTCGGCGTGATCATGCTGCTCTACCTGAAAAACGCCTGGGCCGAGCGCGAAGGCCTCGGCGACCACTCTGAACGTGGACTGGTCGCGGCGATTCGCGAAGGCGCTGTGCAACGCGTGCGCCCCAAGGCGATGACCGTGGCCGTGATCATCGCCGGCCTGTTGCCGATTCTGCTGGGCAGCGGCACCGGCAGCGAAGTCATGAGCCGCATCGCCGCGCCCATGGTCGGCGGCATGGTCACGGCGCCGCTGTTGTCCCTGTTTGTCATACCGGCGGCGTATCGCCTGATGCGCCGTCGACGGTTGCCCGCTGAAAACAAGTCACCTCAAAGCGACGATGCTTCCATCCAGCCGTAACCCGGCGACGAAAAAAACCGGTGCGAACGTTCGCACCGGTTTTTTATTGTGAGGTCTGGTCATCAGATCGAGCGCTGATTGACCCGCTGCATCAATTCCTCCGCCGATTCCTTACGCTCGGAATAACGATCCACCAGATCCGGCCGATCACGCAGCAACAGCGTGAACTTCACCAACTCTTCCATCACGTCTACCACCCGGTCGTACAGCGCCGAGGGTTTCATGCGGTTGCCTTCGTCGAATTCCAGATAAGCCTTGGGTACCGATGACTGATTGGGGATGGTGAACATGCGCATCCAGCGGCCCAGTACGCGCAGTTGATTGACCACGTTGAACGACTGCGAACCGCCGCAGACCTGCATCACCGCCAGGGTCTTGCCCTGAGTCGGACGGACCGCGCCAAGGGCCAGTGGCACCCAGTCGATCTGCGCCTTGAACACCGCCGACATCGCGCCGTGGCGTTCCGGCGAGCACCAGACCTGGCCTTCCGACCATTGCATCAGCTCAAGCAGTTCCTGGACTTTCGGGTGATCGCCCGGCGCATCGTCCGGCAGCGGCAGGCCGGAAGGATTGAAGATCCGCGTCTCGGCACCGAAGTGCTCCAGCAAGCGGGCGGCTTCTTCGACCAGCAAACGGCTGAAGGAGCGCGGGCGGGTCGAACCGTACAGCAACAGGATGCGCGGCTTGTGCGCGTCTTCGTCACGCGTGGTTGTTTGAACCAGTGAAGGATCGAGGTTGGGCAGGTCAGTCATGTCGGCTCCGGTTACAGCGTGCTGATGCGGTCGAGCTCGCGCTTGAGGGCATCACGGTCAAGTTCGGCGAAGGGCAGGGCGAGGAAGGCCCGGCAGCGGGTTTCGATTTGGGCGAGGGTGGCGAGGAAAGCGGCGTCGATGGTGTCTTCATCACCGCGCACATCCGATGGATCCTCCAGCCCCCAATGGGCTTTCAGGGCCGGGCCGAAGTACACCGGGCAGGCTTCACCGGCGGCCTTGTCGCACACGGTGATGACGATGTCCGGCGGGTTGTCCTCGAAGGCCTCGTTGCCCTTGCTGCTCAACCCGGCGATGGAAATGCCGGCCGCCTGCAACGTGGTCAGGCTGCGTGGCAGCACCTGGCCCTTGGGGAAGCTGCCGGCGCTGACTGCTTCGAAACCGGCCGGCGCCAGATGGTTGAACATCGCCTCCGACAGAATGCTGCGGCAGCTGTTGGCGGTGCACATGAATAAAACTCGCATGGTTGATCCTCAGCAGCAGGCAGACGTATTGAGCGGGCGATCGCCCATGGCCGCCAGCCGCGCGCTGTTTTCTTCCAGCCAGGCGGTGTTGGCGGCGAGCGTGGTTTCAAGCAGCGTCCGAATCCATGCCGGCAGATCAGGGTTGAGCCGGTAATAAACCCACTGTCCCTGACGACGATCCAGCAACAGACCGCAGGTGCGCAGTTGCGCGAGATGGCGGGAGATTTTCGGCTGACTGTCGTCCAGCGCGCAGACCAGTTCGCAGACACACAACTCACCTTCACGGGTGATCAGCAGCGTGGCCCGGGCGCGGGTTTCGTCGGCGAGGCATTTGAAAACGGAGGCGGGGTTGAGCATGACGATGCCTTGGGTACATATGGTTGTCCGAATATACGGATGTTCATATGTGTTGGGCAAGTCTTCTGTTTGATGTCTTTTCCGCGAGGGTGTCAGAGAGGATCAAGCAAGGTAATGGGCCTGCTTGTCATGCAGTGGGCGAGCAGTGGCGAGCGTCCGTTTGACTGCTGCCAGTTCCGAACCGGTCAGAAGCGTGCCGCCCAGTTTGCAAAAAACACCGCCGGATCGATGTGCAGCGAAAACAGGCCGATGATCTCGTTCCCGATGACTTTGACGATCAACTCCATGAACGCTTCATGCGGTGTGAGGGCGTTCAGATAGGTGAACTCCTCAACGGTAGCGCTGCCAGCCCAATTAATTTCATCCCAGGCCAGACGATCCAGGTGTATGAAGCTCTGCTGCCCCTGCAAATCCTCCGCAAGCGCTCGCAATACACTCACAAACAGCTCACGGTTCAGGATTTCGAGTTCGTATCGACCACGACCTGAGGGAGCAATGCCGACGACTCTGGTAGTCAGGAGATAGCTCTGCGTAATCTCAGATGGCTGCTCATCCCAGCCATTCAGATCGGAAATGGGCGGGCACCAAATGACCTGGAGGGTTTCACCAACGGTGATTGGCTCGTGGTAATCAAACCGGGCCAGTGCGCGCTGACCGACACTTGGCACGAGGTCGTTCAGGTCAAGAATCGGGGCGCTGTAATCGATGCCGGAGTCTTTTGACCAGAACGTCGGGAAACAGATTTTCATGGATTGATAGTGATCCTTCAGGCCTTTAGCGCTTGCTGAATGCCAACCGCGCGGCGAACAGCACGAAAATCATCCCGGTGGTGCGATCCATCCAGCGAATCACCTTTTCCCGCCGCAGAAAACCGGACAACGGCTGCGTCGCGCCAATCAACACCAGCGACCAGATCAGCCCGAGCACCACGTGAATGCTCACCAGGCCGAACGTCCACGGCACCAGCAGCTGGCCTTGCGGAATGAACTGCGGCAGAAACGACACGTAGAAAATCCCGATCTTCGGATTCAGCACATTCCCCAGCATGCCCTTGAAAAACCAGTTCGCCCCCGGCTTGCCGTCGGCCTCGGCCGGTGCCAGCGAACGGCGAGGGCGCAGCAGCATGTTCAACCCCAGCCACGCCAGATATGCCGCGCCGCAATACTTCAACAGGTTGTAGGCCAGCTCCGACACTGCAATCAACGCCCCCAACCCAAACGCCACCGCCGCGCCCCACAACAGACAACCGGCATTGATCCCCAACGCCGCACGCAAGGCCTGCTGCTTGCCCTCGACGGTGGCGGTGCGCAGCACCAGCGCGGTGTCGAGACCGGGCGTCAGGGTCAATAGTGTGGCGGCGAGTGTGAAGGCGAGGAGGTTGTCGGCGATGGACATGGTGCGTGGGTTCCCTGTTCTGGATGCGGGAACGGTAGCGGTTTCAGGCAGGGGGATCCAGCAGGGAAACCAGGCGCGGTTCGATGCGGTCGGGTTGTATCTCGAGGATCGCCAGCGTGACCGGCAACTTGAAACGCCGAGGGCCGGCGCTGCCGGGGTTCACGTAGAGACGGTCACCGCGCCATTCGATGCGGGGTTTGTGGGAATGGCCGGTGATGATGAGCCTGATGCCCGGATCGAGATCAGCGGGGACATCGGCGATGTCGTGGACGAGGAGAGTAGACCAGCCATAGAGGGTGAAGGTCAAAAGGTCGGGGAGGTTTTCGGCCCATTGGCTGTTGAGGTCGTTGTTGCCGCGCACGGCGTGAACGGGGGCGATTTTGGCCAGTTGGGCGAGGATTTCCGGGTTGCCGATGTCGCCGGCGTGGATGATCTGGTCACAGCCCTGGAGCGCGGCGAGGGCTTCGGGGCGGAGGAGGTTGTGGGTGTCGGAGATTAGGGCGGTTTTCATGAAATCCATCCATAAGGTAAGCCGAGTTTAAGTAATGACGTTTGACCAGCGGCGCAAGAGCAACCCGGCCTTTGATGAAATTTTGAGATGTGGTAGCGTTGTGCCATTCTTGGCTTGTATGGAGCAAGTAAGATAATAATCAAACTACGGAAAGTATTCTAAATGGGAAATATTTCTTTTCTAACTGGTAGCGGTTCTGGCTCGCCTCCAACCATTGGCGAATCGATCTATCAGCTGGAAAATACTTCAGTTCTATTTCTAACTGCTTGGCAGAGGACACCAATAGACTACCCACGTGCTGCGCGTGCCAGTCAGGAAGCAATGTTGTATTTAGATCACATTGTTAACGAAATTATGAGAACTAGGGACAAAGTGCAATCTGATGGCTGCTATACCGGCTCCCTCTT
This sequence comes from Pseudomonas sp. GW456-12-10-14-LB2, assembly GCF_002884345.1. Taxonomy (NCBI): domain Bacteria; kingdom Pseudomonadati; phylum Pseudomonadota; class Gammaproteobacteria; order Pseudomonadales; family Pseudomonadaceae; genus Pseudomonas; species Pseudomonas sp. GW456-12-10-14-LB2. The sequence continues at coordinate 1,080 of NZ_POHV01000057.1, read as the reverse complement.
GGAGGTTCAGCTCAATATTGCAAGGGCACTTTCAGTTTCGCCTGTAACACGAGTGCAGCAAGATAGTCTTTCTGCTCTAGGTGCGGGCAATGGAATGCTTCCATCTGCGGGGCTCCCTCTTACTATGGAGAAATTGTTGAATAAAATAAAGCATCGAAGAGTTACGTCCGCTAATTTCAGGGTTGGTGCTGCTGGTGAGCATGTTTTTTTAATAGGTGTAGATAAACCTAATCGGTTGCCTGATTCTATTGTTGAATTTGTAGTTGGTGATTTTTGTGAGCATTGCAGGGAAATTGCAGAGCTTATTTAGAAGCTCATTTGGTTTCGATTTTTTTACAAAAAAAGGCGGAGCCGATCTGGAAGGGTGAACTGAAAGATATATGTTTTTATCTGGTGGTTCTGAAATAGGGGCTGCTAAGCCGTGTGAGGAGTAGTGTTTCACCTGTCGCTACCTTCGAGATAATACATTTTTCGAACGATTGGATGTAAGGTCAATACGAAAAAGTACTGTGCTAGTACATGAAGTTTTTGAGCAAGCAACCTTAGGCAAGGACAGCATAATGCCCAGCTTTAAACAAATTGAAAACGTGTATACCCTGTTGTCTTATAAAGACTATTATGGTGCAAAAAAAACACCTGATGAGATTCTGGGGTCAAATGTTTCCCTGGAAACACTTTCCCAAATATCAATTTTGTCATTTTTGAGTAGTGAGGAAGGAAAGTTTAGAGCTTGGGCAAAGACAGAGCTGTCTCCTTCGGTGATTAATAATAAAAAACTTGATGATCGCCATGTATATGGAAGGGCGCAGGTCTTGGAGTGTTGGAAACTGGTTCTTATTCAAGCAAGTCGTTCTCTAGCTCCGAAAGAAAAAAGTGGTTGTTCGCTTAGTATGCTGCATGAGCTACTAACGCATATCAATGATTATGAGGTTCTGGAGGATGGTTATCAGTATTTTATAAAGTCCGCTATCACTTACGCTAGGGATGATTTTAAGTATAAGCTTTATCGCGCGCACAAGATTTTTATTGAAGGCAAAAGTATTGATCGGTATGTTCAGTTATTTCAGGGTTAGTCTGGAT
>NZ_POHV01000056.1:0-29778 GCF_002884345.1 Pseudomonas sp. GW456-12-10-14-LB2 | reverse complement strand
CAGTTATTTCAGGGTGAGTCTGGATTTAGTGTAGAAAATTACATAAATATCATATATATGATAATTGCTCGCTGCTTGGTCAAACGAAGTGTCGAGCAATTTGAGGTTGTGTCGTTTTCTGATTGGGTAATAGATCTGCGAAAAGCAAATCAAGAAGTTGGTATTGATTTGCAATTGCTAATCTCCGTAATGAAGTCAGTTTCCTTTGATCTCAGCGAAGGTGCGGAGTTTTCCAGTGCCACAATTGATCAACCTAGCAATCATTCCCTCTTCAGGGATAAGCCCTTCCTTCGATTGTCCGAAACAGAATATTTACCTGTGGAAGGGCGATTTGTAGAGGAGCTGCTATTCGATAATCTATTCCATAAGATTCATCTTGCAACAGGAAAAGACAAGGACTTTTTAGATGATTTTGGTGCTGATTTTGAACGTTACGTGCAAAACTTATGCGAGGTTTCTTGCACCTTAAAGAAATTGGATTTGTACGAATACATTCCTGAGTTCAAATATGGGAAGACGCAGTCGAAATCTCCCGATGCAATGATTTTGTGCTCGCGAAACAAAACGCTTCTGGCATTTGAAGTGAAGGCATCAAGGTACTTGGACTCTATTCTCTCGTCTGATAATAATCATGATGCGATCGAAAAAAGTTTTCATAAGCTAAGATATAAGCCTTGGAAACAGGCTCACACAGCACTGCGGAGAATTGTTCTTGAAAAGCGTCATCCCAAGATAACTGAAGGCCTTTCTTGTCTTTTTATTAGTGTCACTATGAATGAGATTCCACTCTCTCTAGAAGATCACAAAATAATAGTCGGAGATCGTGATATTAGTTACTGCTTCTATTCTCTAGGTGTTCACACGCTTGAATTGCTTTTGTCGAGCGCAATTGTACAGGATGCTTATACGCTTTATGACTTGTTGAGGAGTTCATATGACAGAAGGCATAATATTTCCACAAAAACATTTTTGTTAAGGTTTTATAGGGGGCAAGGAGGTCAAAGTGCACTGGATTTAATGGTTGCAAAATTTGTGACCGAAAAGCATAGGGAGTTTATGCACAGCCATAAGTATGTTGAAAAGGTTGGCGATGAGCATAAGGTTATCCTCTGAAGACCAAAGTTGAAACGCGGTGCAGATGAGTAGTCTAGGCAAGTGCAAATGACGGATTGACTGTGCATCGGCTATTTGCAAGAAAAAGAAGAAAAGGGACAGAAAAGGGGACTGATTTATTTTCTGAGAAATAAATCAGTCCCCTTTTTAGTCGATTTTCAAAAGAAGCTTCGTGATCTTCACGTTTCGTAGCAATGCCTTTGGAGTTTTGGTGTTAGTTAGTCAATAGGCTCTCAAATAAGGTAGTCAGATTGAAAGCTCGGCTCTTGCCAAATCTCCCGAAAAGAAAGACAAGAAAAAAGATGCCGATCCAAAAAAATCTGCAAAAAAAACTGATAGCAAGTCAACCAAAGCTAAAAAATCAGACAAAGCAGAGAAACCGGCGAACAAGAAAAAGTGATATCAGCTAGGGCTACTGGCCCTAGCGTCCTCCGTCTGTATCCAATCTTTATTATCTCTCGCAGCAACTGCCGATGACTGGCGCGCTTCCGCTATTTGCAAGAACCTCAGCCCCTACTCATGCAGAGTGCATGCTTTTATTTGGCCATCCTCGTGCGCAAGCCGTTGATGTTTAATGATATTTAAAAGCTGAAGTGCTGGCACAAAATATGCGGTGTCTGTCTGGAATGACGCAAGAATTGCCGACCTGGATCGGCGAACAATAATCCGTGATAGAGGCCTCAAATGAACGCCATCGACCTTCTGAAAACTGACCACGAAAAAGTTAAAGGCATTCTGAATCAACTCAGTGAATCCACCGATCGCGCATTAAAAAAGCGGGCGGAGTTGCTGGACAAGCTTGAACTGGAAATTACCATTCATACTCAGCTTGAGGAGCAGATTCTGTATCCGGCTTTCAAGGAAGCAGGCGGTAAGGAACAGGATGAAATGTATTACGAGGCGAAAGAAGAACATCGCACGGTAGATTCACTGGTATTGCCAGACCTGAAGTCTACCGATCCTTCTACGCCCGAGTTTGCCGGCCGCGTGAAGGTGGTCAAGGAGCTTTTGGAACACCATATCGAGGAAGAGGAAACCGAGATGTTTCCCCAGGCCAAAAAGCTGCTGGGCAATGCCAAGCTCGAAGAGTTGGGCAAGGAAATGGAAGTGATGAAGGCTTCACTGAAGAAAAGCCTCAGCGGGTCGAATATGGCGGCCTGAACAAATAGATAGACGGACCTGCGGCGCGATCAAAAGCCCGGCTTAATGCCGGGCTTTTCATTTGGTTACGCCTGGCACATCCATGTTTATCTTGCGCCAACACGCTTCAGAGAAACTGTAAACCGAGAAGGCAATCAGCCCCAGAGCCATCACCATCAAGACAAGCCATCCAGCGGGTAGACTCTGGAGTGCGTCCAGCGCTTCCTTCATGCCGGGTGGGTCCATGGCTTGATAAGCGGAACCGCTCACTGCCAGCAGCAAAGCAGTTTCTATAAACACGACTCCGCGGGCGATCAGGCCGAATTGTGACACCGGACGGACGTAACGCATGACCTCGTCGTCGGCCTCAAAATACTTTTCGAACGAAGCCTTCCATCCCTTGATGATGTGAGCCACTCCAACGCCCAGTGGTATGAGCGCGATCAGATACAACAATAAATTCGAGTGCTCCCACGACAGAAGATGCGCCAGCCAATCCTTGGTTTGCTCTCCTGAATGGCTCGAGTTTCGGGTGCCGCTCACGAGCAGGCCCAATGCGAAGAACGCGAGAGCACCGTTGACCAAACCTCCTGCAAACAGGCCTGCACGAATCACCAGACCCTTGAATTGCGTGCCGTGATGATCGACATCGCGTACGGCTTGCAGGACACGCCATGCCGAAAATGCAAGCAGACCCGCCACCACAAGTCCCACCAGAAAATAGCCGAACGGTTGGCTCAGCAAGGCCTCCAGGCTTTTGTGACTGTCCTTCGGTTTTGTCGAGTCATGGGCTGCCATCAAGGCAAATATACCGATGATCAAATAGAGCATCCCGCGGGAGGCGTATCCACCCCGAGCGAGTATTACCAGGTTGCGCTGCGCGGACATTGGATTTACTTCCGAGAGGTCATAAAAGAGCAGACCCTCCTTTCTGGAGGGGGTTCTATTACAAGTCGTAGATGATCGCGCCAACTGTGGACCCAAGGGCGATGTGAGCTGTTGTTGCGGGCTGGACGATCCTGACCCATCATTTGGGTTTCAGCGGTTATCGCTGTCGTGTATTGGATGTCGAATTGAAGGTATTGGGTGGCGATGTGGAAGGCGTAGTGTTGGGCGAGAAGATTCAGCGTGAAGCAGATCGACTGCTGGCGCAGATTGTCCGGGCAGATTCGATGATCATTGCTGTCAAGGCAGGGGCGCGGGCGGATGGATTCGTGCTGGGACTGGAAACCGGCGGAGCTTTGCGTGCCGGTGATGCCGAACGGCTGTACATCATTTTTGAAGCCGCACTGGTCGAGCGTCTGAAGTCCTTGTCGCGAGGCTGATCAGATCACGTGACTGGATCGAAATTCATGAACAGTCATCTGCTTGAACTATAAGCTGACCACTCAGTCAGGATAGGTGCCGATTACCATTCTGAGGGTGTCATCCATGCGCAATTACACGATCACGTACCTGTTCAACGACCAGCCCCGTACCCATCAGCTCCAACTGAAGCAGCCTGAGTTGCCCATTCAGGACGCGGCCATGCACTTGTTGCAGTTACATTTCGGGGATGGCGAGAACAGCCTGATCATGCCTGATGCAGACTCGACACCTGAGGAGATTATCGAGCAGGCGAGTCTGGTCGGAATCACTCGAATCGAAGTGGTGGATGCCCAAGGCGAGTAGGGTGATCCGCTCCGACTGAGCCAACGTTCATTTCAAAGCCACTGCTCTTGATAACGGCTTCGAAGCACGTGGTTCAGGGTATTGCTGCGGGACGGCCATTGTTGCAACCTCATTGTTCATTTTCAGTATGGGACGAGGGCATGGACTGGAGTGACATGCGGGTCTTCCTGGCGATTGCCCGCAGTGGCTCGCTCGGTGGTGCCGCCAGGCAGTTGGGGGTCAGTCACCCGACCGTCGGGCGGCGCCTGCAGGTGCTTGAACAAACCAGCGGGCAAACCTTTTTCCTGCGGACGGCTCAAGGGCTGGTGCTCACGGATGTTGGTGAGAGGATTCTCAGTCTGGCGCAGGACATGGAACACAGCGCCTTGGCCATCGAGCGTCGTCTGGCAGGACATGGCGATCAGCCGGAAGGCCTGTTGCGCATATCCTCGGCCGACTGGTTCGCCTGCCATGTGTTGGCGCCGGTCCTGAGCGAACTGGTGCAACGGTATCCGTTGATCGTTCCTGAAGTCATCGCCGGGCATCGTCTGTTCGACCTCGCTCGCCGGGATGCCGACATCGCCTTCCGGATCGTGCCTTTCACCGAACCCGACATCGTCCACCGCAAGCTGACAACCCTGACTTACGGACTCTACGCCGCTTTGCATGCTCCGGCGCCGCAGCCGGACGGTGAAGGCCTGGGGCTGATCCTCATGAACGTTGCCCAGGCTCATTACCCCGACGTGCATTGGTTGCAGCAGCGGTATCCGCGGGCCCGAACAGTGTTCACCAGCAGCAGCCGTACAGTTCAGGCGCAGATGTGCGCGAAGGGGCTTGGTGTTGCCGTATTGCCCCGCGTCCTCGGCGACTCCATATCAGGACTGCGCCTGCTGGATGAGGATGAGCCGCCACCAGGGCGGGACATCTGGATGGGTTATCACCAGGACATGCGTCAGATGGACCGGCTGCGTGCGCTGGCCGACCTCGCTTCCAGCATGATCGGCGCGGGGTAGCCCCCTCAGGTCAAACGGACAGCCGATACCTCCGGTACATGCACTGGCTGGCGCGCTAACGTCAGGCTTATCGCTGCTCCCACGGCCAGACAGACGGCGATGCACAGTACCGCGATAGTGAACGCGTAAGCGATGCTGACTGCCGTAGCCGGTTCTCCCAGCAAGGTATAAAAGACACCGCCAATCAGCGCGACGCTCAGCGATGTGCTGATTTGCAGCGTTGCGCTGGTGATGCCTGCGATCATTCCGGCATACGCCGGCGCGACCCGCCCCGTGACCATGCGCATCAACGTCGGCAGGCCCAGGCCTTGTCCCAGACCGATCAGGAACAGGATGATCGTGAGTGATGTGAAGGGCGGGGCGAGGGTGGTCGGTGTCACTGACACGAGCCAGCCCAGCCATAGCAGTCCGAAAACCTCCAGTCCCATGCCTATGGGATTCACGTAGCCCCCGAGGATGCGTCTGAGTAGAGGGACCGACAGGGGGCCGAGCAGAAACCCAGCGCCGAACGGCAGGAAAATCAGCCCGGCATGCAGCGCGGTCATATGCAGCGCGCCTTGCAGGTAAATCGAAAACATCAGAAAAAACACACCGATTGAATAGAAGCAAAGCGCGACCAGTAGCGCTCGCCCCAGGCCCGGCGCTTTCAGTACGGCCGGTGCGAGGATGGGGGTCCCACCAGTTCGGTGCAAGCGGTTCTCGTAGCGCCAGAACAATACCGCCAGCACAGGGCTGGCGGCCAGTGAAAGCCATGCCCACAACGGCCATCCCGCCTCGCGACCTTCAATCAAAGGCACGACCAGAGCGGTCAGGGTCAGCATCGAAAATGCTGTGCCCACCAGATCCAGCTTGTTGGCATGCTGCGCACGGGTTTCTTTCAGCACAGGGATGCCGAACGCAATCACCAGCAACGCAATCGGTAGATTAACGAGAAAAATCGCCCGCCACCCCATGCCCAAAACGTCGATTTCAATCAAAAAGCCGCCCAGTGCCTGACCGATTACGGATGCCAGCCCAAACACGGCTCCGTACAGGCTCAATGCCAATGGTCTTTCCGACGCCGGAAAAATCGCCTGCACCGATGCGAGCGCCTGAGGAGCCATTACGGCGGCGGTCACCCCCTGCAAGGCTCGGCCGAGGATGAGGATCCACGGTGAACCTGCCACGCCACACATCAGTGACGCGGCGGCAAAACCCAGCAGGCCAAGGAAGAACATCCGCCCGCGACCGTACAGGTCGCCGAGTCGCCCGCCGGTAATCAGCGTCACGGCATAGAGCGTCGCGTAGGAAGAAATCACCAACTGCTCGGCAGAGGAACCTGTCCCCAAGTCGTCCTGTATCGAGGGCAGCGCGACGTTGACGATAAAAAAATCCAGGGGCGGTAGAAACGCACCGACGAGCAAGATGGCAAACATCAACCAGCGCCGGGGTTCGGACACTTCGATTTCGATTCGAGACATGACAGGCATCCTGTAGGGAAACTCAGGTTTGACGACAAGTGAAAGGCAAGGCTTCGCGCCTGCTCGGACCAAGTCATGGGTCCCAATTTAGGGAATCACTCCTGCGTTTTCGCCTTACAAAACTGCACGATCAATGTTCATTCCTGTCAGTGCCGCTCTGCTCCGATGGCGCTCACCATGAGCAAGGTCGTTTCAGACGACCCCTTTTTCAACGACCGAGGAGTCAGACATGTCAGGAAAATTCAGCGATCAGGTTGCCGTAGTGACCGGCGGTTCCACGGGGATCGGATTTTCCATTGCGCAAGCCTTGATCGCCGAGGGCGCCAAACGCGTTTACATCACTGGACGGGCAGCGGTAATGCTGGAGGCGGCGGTTGCCAGACTCGGCGACAAACCTGTCGCGGTGGTTTCCGACGTCTCGCGCCAAGCCGATCTCGACGCGCTCAAAGCGACAATCCAGGCGCGGGACGACCGGCTTGACGCGGTCTTCGCGAATGCCGGGATCTGTGAGAAAAATCCCCTCGGAGAGACCAGCGAGGCTGCTTACTACGCCATGTTCGACGTGAACGTGAAAGGCGTTTTTTTCAGCGTTCAAACACTTCTTCCCTTGATGAAAGACAATTCGTCCATCGTCTTGACCGCCTCGATCTGCTCCAGCAATGGTATGGTGGGATTGAGTCTGTACAACGCGTCGAAGGCGGCGGTGCGATCATTTGCACGCACGTGGGCCAACGAACTCAAGGACCGCAAAATCCGCGCAAATGTGTTGAGCCCTGGCTTCACACGCACGCCGCTGATGGACAACGGGCTGAAAATGAGCGAGAGCGACATCGCTGCGCTACGCCAATACGTCGAGCAAATCACGCCACTGGGCTACATGGCACAACCTGAAGAAATCGCCAGCGCGGCACTGTTTTTGGCCTCGGTCGACGCCAGATATGTGAACGGCGTGGAGCTGATGGTCGACGGTGGCTTGTCGCAAATCTGAAGTCTCTGTCGCTGCGAACGGCCTGTTCCACGACATCAACCTCCGATGGTTCCTTCAATAACCGTCGTATTGGATCTTTCCCTGGCGTTCTGCTGCCCTGAACTGGCTCCGGCCAGGCGTTCACGCAGGATGCCGGACCCGGCTGGCATCTCTGGAGGGCGGGCACCCGAACTGGCGACTGTATTCCCGGCTGAATTGCGACGGGCTTTCGTAGCCCACTCGATAACAGGCGCTCGCCACATCCAGCCCTTCGCCGAGCAACAGCCGGCGGGCTTCCTGCAGGCGCAGTTGTTTCTGATACTGCAGCGGACTCATGGCTGTCACCGCCTTGAAGCGATGATGCAATGTGGAGTTGCCCAAGTTGGCGACCCGGGCGAGTTCTTCGATGCGCAAGGGTTGGGTGTAGTGATTGTTCAACCAGTCGATTGCTCGTGTTACTCGCCGTGTTTGCGAGTCGCCGAGGGCGAGCTCGTACAGACGACGGCCGTGCACACCCCGCAGGAGGCGGTAATACAACTCGCGAAGGGCGAGCGGTGCCAACATGCCGATGTCTTTCGGTGTTTCCAGCAGCCGGACCAGCCGCAGCATGGTTTCCAGCAGGGGTACATCGACTTTCTCAAGAAAAAGGCCAAGCTCCGGCTCGTCCGGGACGCCCGCCGGTGGAGCGTCGGCGATGACCTGAGCGATTTCCGTGGGCTCGAAATCAAACCGGATACACAGGTAGGGCGCCTCCGGGCTGGCCATCAGCACGCGACCGGACACCGGAAGGGTGACCGAAACCACCAGGTAGCTGAGGGGGTCGTAAAGGTACTGGTCGTCACCCAGGCCGATTTCCTTTTGCCCTTGCACGATCAGGCAAAGTGCCGGTTTGTGCACGGTATGGATCAGCTCCGAAGGTGCATCGAAACGGATGACATGCAGGGGCGCTATGGCGGTCTCATAGATCCCGGGTGTGGTAAAGCGTTGCGTCAGCAGGCGAACCAGTTCGTCACGGTAGACGGCTGTGTTTTGAAGGATGAAAGCATCGCTCTGTTCCATTTCAAGGCTCTCACAAGTGTTGATGAACGTCTGCCTGAAGCTTTTCAGGCAGACGATATTCGCCCGACATCATCAAAGTACTCATTGCCGATACAGGATCATTCCGGCGTGATACAGCACGTCGTCATGAAAGTGGCCGTCAGCGGTGAAGCCGGTGTCGTCCCAGTACTGGATGTAATCACCGACCAGTTCATAGCGGCCCTGATAGGCGCTCTTGTTTTTACCACGGGCCTCGTCGTAACGACCAGTCGTCAGAAGCTCATGACGGATGAATCCATCCGCGGTAACCCACATGCCTGCGTAACGATGGTCCTGAGTGGTTTTTTTGGCATCTTTCATCACTTTTCTCCTCGGATGTTCAGACTGAGCCGATACGGCCCAAAGCCGTGCGATCAGAGCCGTTTTCGGCAACGCGAAAACCCGGAGTGCGATCACTGCCACCTTCAGTGACGCGCATGCCTGGCGTGCGGTCCGAACCATCAGCGGCAACGCGGAACCCCGGAGTGCGGTCACTGCCACCTTCACTCACGCGCATGCCTGGAGTTCGATCAGCACCGTCAGCTGCCAGGTACAAGCTGGTCGAGGAAAGGTTGATCGCGCAGGCCACCATCGCGCCGATCACCAGTGAAAGGGAAAGCCGTTTTGCGTTTTTCATTGTTCAGTCCTCATTGACGTTGTTCATCTGAGCGGCCTGCCGTGGCCTGTGTCTGCATCCGTTGCGTGCTTTCAGATTACGTAGCCGAGCGCAGCGGTGTTAGGACGAAACTGCCGCAGATTTGCCTGATCCTCTCGGGTTGGTCGGGCATGTCCTGCGGCGCGTTTGTGCTGCGGCTCAGCCGGCCGTGACCGTCATGCCGCCGTCGGCCATGACCACCGAACCGACCATGAAACTGGCCCGATCCGAGGCGATGAACGCGACCACTTCGGCGATTTCTTCCGGTTGGGCGGCGCGGCCGATCGGTGCCGCTTCGCCATGTTGGGCGAGAAAGGCAGGGCCGTCGTCGACCACATTGTTGAGGATGTTGGTCACCACATCACCGACACCGACAGCATTGACGCGGATGCCGTGGCCAATGACCTCAAGCGCCAGGGTGCGCGTCAATTGGGCCAGCGCGCCTTTGGAGGCGGTGTAGGCGGCAATGGTGGGGAAGGCGAAATAGGAGGCGTAGGACGCGATGTTGACGATCGATCCGGACTTGTTGGGCATCATCGCTTTGACCGCCTCCCGGCTATGCAAAAAGGCCGCCGTGGCGTTGACCGCCTGAATGCGTTCCCAGTCTTCGCGGGTCATGTCGATGACCAGTTTATTGATGATGATGCCGGCGTTGTTGACCAGAATGTCCAGCCGCCCGAATTGCTCGACGGCCAGGGCGACCGCGCGCTCGGCTGCCCCGTCCTGAGTGATGTCGGCCACCAGGGGGACCAGGCCGGGGCGGGCCAGTGCTTCGACCTCAGGGTTTATATCTTCAGCAATGACCTGGGCGCCGCGGGCATGCAGCAGCAGTGCGATGGCCTTGCCGATGCCACTGGCCGCGCCAGTGACCAGTGCGACTTTACCGGCCACTTCGTTTGGGGTGCTGTTCTTGAAGTCGGTCATGATGTTCTCCAGCGTTTTCGATCGAGTAGGGATAAGCCGTGTCGGCGCCGGCGAGGCGCTTTCATCGGCGACGGGCCTACTGTCTCGCAGCGAGGCAAAGTCGGCTTTCGTGAGATTGCCCACGCTGTCGGGGTTTTGCGCTGAATGTCAGTGAGGGAGGTTCGGTGCTCGATTCAACCCACGGGAAAAGCCCGATATCATCGAGCCGGTCTGCGTGACACGGCGTGCGGGCAAGCATCCGAGACCTGTCTGGCTTCGCACAGCCGAATCTGAAAAGGACGAGTTCATGGCAAATACCGGGCGTACCTCCCAGGACGCGTTGTCGACATCCTCTCGAGACTTGCGCATCACCGGCGAGTCGATGGGTGAGTTCCTGCCAGGTGAACCCCAGGCGTTACCCTCGCGCCCAGAAATCACGGACGTGGTGATTCAGCTGTTTACCCATCGCAGCGTTACTGAGCCCATTCTCGTGCCTGCAGTGGTGGAACCGCTGCTCGTTCTGGTTCTGGCCGGGGCGGCGACGGTAGAGGAGCGCGCATTGGGGGGCGAGTGGGAAGCGGCCGAGGTCAGTGCCGGCGATTTTTTCCTCACCAGTTCCGATGAGCCGTATGAAATGCGCTGGCAGACGCACGGAGGCGATACCTTCGAAGTCATGCATCTTTATTTGGGGCTGCCCTTGATCGAGCAAGCGTCTCGAGAGCTGTCGGGCCAGCACGCCGGGCCTGTGCGTTTGCGCGATGTTTCAGGGGCACGGGACGGGCGCGTCGCGTTTGTCATGGAGCAGTTGCGCACCGAGCTGCTTCTGGAACGCTCGCCCAGCGCGCTTTTCGCCCGCTCTCTGGCGCAGGCGCTGGCCGTGCATCTGGTGCGCAGCTATCTCGCTGAAAGCCAGCCCGGGCGTCGGGTCAACGCCTTGCAAGCCTACAAGTTGCGCAAAGTCACGGACGCCATGCGCGCGCATCTGAGCGCTGAATTCAGCCTGGCAGCACTGGCCAGCCTTGCCGAGCTGAGCGAGTACCACTTCAGCCGCCTGTTCAAACGTGCGACGGGGCTGTCGCCATCGCAGTACTTCATCCGCTTGCGCATGGCTCGCGCGCGGCACCTGCTACTGGAAACCCGCCTTAGCATCATCGACGTCGGGCTGGAGGTCGGCTACTCAAGCCCCAGTCACTTCTCGCAGGTCTTTCGGCGTGAAGTGGGCGTAACGCCCAGCGAGTTCCGTGGGGCGTGAGCGGCGCTTCATTACAAATTTGCAGGCGATGCACACAGACACGAATAGGCAAAAGTGGCGCAGGTTTCGGCACGCGTCGACCAGGCCCGTGCCCTTAATCTTTTCGACGTACCCCGCAGCAACGAACGCGTCTTCAGCGGTCGGTGCTGAACCTCAATGCAGACAGCAGGAGCTACGGATATGTCGAACATTCAAAACAAAGTCGTCCTGATTACCGGTGCAAGCAGTGGTATTGGCGAAGCAGCGGCCAGGTTGATCGCCGCCAAAGGCGCGCATGTGGTCCTCGGTGCCCGCCGTACCGAGCGTCTGGACAAACTGGTCAGCGAGATCCAGGCCGAAGGTGGTTCAGCAAGTGCCTGCGCACTGGACGTTACGGATCTGCAATCGATGCACGCCTTCGTGGCGTTCGCCAAGACGCAACATGGCAAGGTCGATGTGATCATCAATAACGCGGGCGTGATGCCGTTGTCTCCGCTGGCTTCGTTGAAGGTCAACGAATGGAACCAGATGCTCGATGTCAACGTGCGTGGCGTACTGCATGGTATTGCCGCCGTCCTGCCGGACATGCAGGCGCAGGGTTTCGGTCAGGTCATCAATATCTCGTCGATTGGTGGCCTCGCGGTTTCTCCGACCGCCGCGGTGTACTGCGCGACCAAATTCGCGGTCAGGGCTATCTCGGATGGTCTGCGTCAGGAAACGGACAAGATCCGCGTCACCGTGGTGTGCCCGGGCGTCGTCGAGTCCGAATTGGCGGATACGATTTCCGATGATGTGGCCCGCGAGGAAATGAAAGCCTTCCGCCGTGTGGCGCTCAATGCAGACGCCATTGCGCGAGCGCTCGCCTATGCCATCGAACAGCCCGACGATGTCGATGTGAGTGAGATTGTGGTTCGTCCGACCGCCAGTCCGCACTGAGCCGTTCCGGGCGCAATCACCCGTGGTTTGTGCCCCGTTCTGCCTGGCTATAAAGACTGGGCATAGACCTCACAAAGCAATCGCCCACGTCTGACTGACCAAATCCTTGCCGAAGCTGTGAATCGGCTCTTCCTCGACCAACTCAAACCCCGCCCGCTGGTATAACCGGCGGGCATCCACCAGATTGCTGGTGGTCCAGAGAATCATCTTTTTGTAGCCGACATCCCGGGCAAAACGCAGGCATTCCTCGACCAGCCGATTGCCGATCCCCAAACCCCGCGCACTGGCATCCACGTAGAGCATGCGCAGTTTCGCGGTGGTTTCGTCGTGGCGGATGACGAACACCGAACCCACCACCTTGCCGTCCTTCTCCGCGATCCAGCAGCGCTCGCCGGCTGGGTCGAATTCGCGCAGGTATTTGGCGACGACCTCTGACACCAGCGCTTCGAACTCTGAATTCCAGCCGTATTCACGGCTGTAGATCGCGGTTTGCTGATGCACCACCAGACCCATGTCACCGGGCTGCGGATCGCGCAGCAGATAGGTCGTCGGCTGGCCGCCCTCGAGTAGCGTCTGGATCTGCTTCATCGATGCGATCAGTTGCAGTTGCTGCGGTTCGGACAGGCGTTCGAGCAGGGTGATGACTTCTTGTCGCGAGGCTTGCTCCAGCGGCGCGAGGATCTCGCGGCCGAGGTCGGTGATGTGCAACTGACTGGCGCGGGCGTCGGTGGTGGAGGGGACTTTCTGGATCAGCCCCTTTTTGTCGAAACCGCCGATGAGCCGGCTCATGTAGCCCGCGTCGAGGCCGAGCATTTGGCGCAGGTCGGTGCTGGTCAGATCGCCCTGGGACGCAAGTTCGTAGAGGATGCGCAGCTCGGTCAGCGAATAGTCGCTTTGCAGCAAGTGTTCCTGCAACACGCCGATCTGATGGGTGTAGAAACGGTTGAACTGCCGGACGATGTCGGCGCGGTCGGTGATCGTGGACATGGCGTGATGCTCATATGTTTGCTTTAGGCAACTATATAGTTGCCTTAGGCAAGCAAGTCAAATGAATGATTTCATGATCCCGGACCCAAAGTCAGCCGGAACGAACGCTCAGTCGTGTCCATTCGTATGTTTCTGAGGCTCACGGTTTCCAGATGCGTTGAGTAGAGTGCTTCGGAAAACCAGGTGATCAACAGGGAGCGCCGATGTGCGCCGCTGGCGTTCAGGCTGCCAGCGTGGATCAGATCGGCATCGAAGATCAGGATGTCGTCCGCGTTGCCCGTCAGTTGCACAAATCGGGACTCGTCAGTGAAATCGAACGGGGGCTCGTCCAGGGCAGGGCGATGACTGCCGGTGACAATGCGGGTTGCACCGTTTTCCAGGCCGTAGTCGTCGAGGTATACCAGCGCGTTGATGGTGTCGCCGGGGCGTTGCGCCGACAAGTCGCGGTGCAACTGTTGGTGGCCGCCATTGATGAGCGGTCCGCGGCCCTCGACCAGTGAGAGGAAGAACCGTTCGCCGATCAACTCGCCGACCACCGCCAGCAATTGTGGCAATCGGCACACGGCCTGAACGGTCGGATCAACGTCCAGCTGCGAATGGCGCCAGTCAATGCCGCGGGGCACGGGCCATTCGTTTGAGGATTTGATGCCGGTATCGAAAGCGATGCGAAGGGCGGTCAGCCACGTGTGCGGAACTGCTCCAAAGAGCATTTCGTAGCCTTTGCTATGGAGTAGTTCGCGGCTCGTCATGGCTTCATCAGTCTCCCTTTTTACAATCAGAGCGAGTATTGCCGATCGTGATCAAGCCGACGCGGACCTCGGTATCGCTGCCGTAACCCCAAGACAATCGGTTCCCGTAACTCACCAGATCGTAGATTTCGCTTTCGCCAAGTAGCTGATCATCGCGATTGTCGTACAAACGGAAAAACGCGGGAGATTCCCAGCGGACGAACCATTGAGTTTCGAAGGGGTCGTCTGGAGGCGCCTGCGGGTGAAGGAAGTTGGGTAGTAACCAGAAAGGTCTGAAAGTTTGCACCCTGAAGCAGCCATCGGGGCTGATATCAGCGGCATAGGCTGGCTTCGCCAACGCCTTCTCCCACCACTCGGAAGCACCCCATAGCCCAACACAAAACACTAGGCCGGCCAGGAAGATTTTCATCCGCCGAGAAAAGGCCGAAGGCCGACTATTTGAGCGCGTAGACATAGGCATCCATTGCCGTCCCGTCATCCAGCTTCACCTTGGTCAACACCCGCTGATACTCAGCCCCTTCAAACTCATCCAGCGCCGCCCAGTGTTCGTGGAAATTCTCGGAAGCGAACACATAGCCTTCGATCACATCGCCATCCTCGGCAATCACCAGACCGGGAAAACCCATCGCCGCGCCCCAGCCGGCCTGCGACAGACGTCCCTTCAGCGAAGCGGCCTGCCACGTGCCGCCGATGTTCAGCATCACATGCTCATTTGGCCGGCCAGGGCCCAGGGTTCCATAAACGAAAAGACGTTCCACGATTGCTCCTGCCAGTCAAAAAAGGGAGGGATCCTGACGGATGAACGATGCGCAGGCAAGACCGCGATCGGTTGTGCGTCGAGCGGGTCAGAAACCCGTCGATCAACGCCAACACCTGTTCCTGGATCACCTCACGGGAACGAGCGCCGCCGTCCGCACAGATGATGCCGTCGCCGGGCGAATACTCTTCGAGCAGGGGAATGGCCGGCGACTGCAATTCGCCCCTTCGAGGCCGTGTCAAATTGTCGTTTTTCATTGTTTTTATCGTCCTTGATCAAATCGTGCAAACAGGACGTTCGCCCAGACGTTCTACCAGTCTTACGAGATAACCGTCCGGATCCTGAACGAGAAATTCACGCTGGCCGACTTCGACATCGTCAGCGCGATACCAGGTGTCTTTGCAGGTTTTATAAAGTGGAATCTGGGCGGCGCCCAGTCTTTCGATGATGGGAGCAACCGCCTCAACGTCGATCTGCAGATTGACGCCTCTTCCGAAGGGCTTGCTCAGTTCCGCCGTCAGCCACTGGCCTGCATTCGGATCTACCTGCTCAAGCATGACTTGAGCGCCATTCAGGTCGAGGTAGGCGAAGCCATCTTCAGGGCGTTGATAAGCGATGGTGAAGCCCAGACAGGAGATCCAGAAAGCGAGGGTGGTCTGCAGATCCGTGACCATCAGTTCTGGAACCAGTTTGTTCCGTTCAAACATGAGTGAATTCCTTTTCGTTGAAGTCGGAGCGGCGGTGCCAGACTTCTTTCCCGCGATAATACGAGTCGGGCGCATGGTAAGCGCGAATCGGGGAGCACCGAAAGCTGCACGCATCGAGAATCGTCACAAACCGCGATGACAGGGCCATCTCTCCATGCCTGTAAAAAAACTGACTAGAATCCACATACACTCTTTCAAGGAACGACCCATGTCCGGTTTACGCACGTTGATTGCGACCACGACCTGTATTGCGCTGTTGAGCACTTCGGTGTCCGCGCTGGCCGATCCTGGCAACGGAAAGGGGCAGGGCAAAGGCAACCCGCATAACAGCCAGGATCATGGCAATCAGGGGAAAAAAGGCGGGGGCGGTTATCAGGGGCACGGCCCGAGTATCGATCGCGGCGGGGTGATCGGGATTGTGGACGGCTATCGTGGCTACTGGACCCCAGGCCCGGCGTTGCCGCCCGGCATCCAGAAGAACCTGGCGCGGGGCAAACCGCTGCCGCCCGGTATTGCGAAGAAGCTCGATGGTCGACTGGTCGGCAGACTGCCGCACTACGACGGCTACGAATGGCAGCAGGTCGGCACCGATCTGATCCTGGTCGCGCTGGCCACCGGGCTGATTTATGAAGTGCTCAATGGCGCCTTCGATTGAAAAATAGACCTGTCCCCATATGAAAAAGCCCGGCGGATAAGGCCGGGCTTTCGTCGGGTACTGCGGTAAAACCCGGCATTCAGGCGTTACGACTTTCGATCAGACGGTCAGAACCACCTTCGGCAACTGCATCACTGAACAGCGGATCGGTTTCAGTCGCGGCAACCGAATCACTGAACAGCGGATCAGTCTGGGTCGCAGCAGCAACCGCATCACTGAACAATGGATCGGTTTGAGTCGCAGAGGCAACAGCATCGCTGAACAGTGGGTCGGTTTGAGTCGCAGCGGCAACCGCATCGCTGAACAGTGGATCGGTTTCAGTCGCCGCAAAAGCATTCAGGGCGAAGAGCGAGAAGGCGATACCGAGGAGGGTTTGGCGTTTCATGGTTCTGTACTCCGTGTGCAGTGGGTTGGTATGGAGCAGATCCTACGCTTTCGATTTGATATGAGAACTTCATTGAATTAATGGTTGTTATTGATGCGGTCAATGATTGGAGTCGACCCTATTCATATGAAATCCAGCAACAGTGTTTGTCTATCCCGCCGATATTTCCCCGCCGCCGCAACACTTAGCATCGTCTCCAACCCGTGAACAAACACGGTCCTCAACGAGACGGTGAACATCATGAATCTCAAGAAAATCGCGCTGGTTTTAATGCTTGGCAGTTTCGGTGTGCACGCTTATGCCGATAACGCGGACGCGGCGAACATCCCGGTCGAGACCTACAGCTCTTCGACCAGTCTGGACATCGAACATGTCATCTCCATCACCGAACCGGCCAACGAATGCGCCCCGGTGCCGGTGCAGATGACCTACGAAGATTCACATGGCGAGCGCCACGTTCTGCAATATCAAGTGATGGGCACTGGCTGTTCCAGTTGAGTCAGGTGCAGAAGATGGAGGGTCGACACTCCATGTCTGCTGTACTCAAACCGCTTTCTTTCCAACGATGTCTTCATCCGATGCCAGCAATTGCGGGATCGACTGCTTCAGAAACTCCACCCAAGTCTTGATCTTCGCATCGACGAACTTGCGCGACGGATAGATCGCGAACAGGTTCAACTCCTCCAGCCGGTATTCCGGCAACACCCGCACCAGGGTTCCCGCCCTCAAACCATCAACGGCCGAAGCAATCGGCTGAATGCCGATGCCCATGCCTTTTCTGATCGCGATGGTCATGCCGTCGGCGGTGTTGATGTGGAAGGGCGACACAGGAATGGTGATGGTTTCCATGCCTTCGGTCCCTTCGAATGTCCAGTTCTCCACCGGCATCACCGTGTTGACGATGCGCAGGCACTCGTGTTCGCAGAGTTCGCCGGGTGTTTGCGGCAGGCCGCGTTTGGCTACGTAGGCGGGCGAGGCGCAGAGGATGCTGTAGGTGATGCCCAGGCGTTGCGCGACGAAGCCGGAATCCGGCAGGTCGCGGGCCAGCACGATGGACATGTCGAAGCCTTCTTCTAGCAGATCCGGGACGCGGTTGGTCAGGGTCAGGTCGAACATCACCGTGGGGTGAATCTCGCGATAGCGCGCGATGGCATCGATCACGTAGTGGTTGCCGATGGCCGACATGGTGTGGATCTTCAAGCGGCCGACGGGCAGGGTCTGGGCGGTGCCGGCCTCTTCATCGGCTTCGCGCACGTCATCGAGGATCTTTTCGCAGCGCTCCAGATAGCGCACGCCGGCTTCGGTCAGGGCCAGGCGGCGGGTGGTGCGGTTGATCAGGCGTGTGTGCAGACGCGCTTCGAGGGCGGAGATGGCTTTGGAGACGTTGGTGGTGTTGGTGTCCAGCAGCTCGGCAGCGGCAGTGAAGCTGCCGCTTTGGGCGACGGCGATGAAGAAGCGCATGCTTTGGAAGACGTCCATCGGTGTCGTCTCAACAGTCAGGTGGAAAGATTATAGGGGCGACCTCACAGGAGGCCGCCCCTTTGCCATGTGTCACTTTTTACGGGGGATGAAACCGGGCACGCCGGTCTCGACCACGGAATTGAAACGGATCCGCGTCGTGATCTCTTCCTTGATCTCGCGCATCGCTCGGTGCGGCAAAGTCGCGATATCAAAATTTTCCTGAATCCGGCTCGGGTTCGCCGAGGTCGTCAGGAACGCCGTGCCCCGCTGCACCGCCCAGGCCAGGGCCACTTGCGCCGGGGTTTTTTGTACGTGCCGGGCGATTCCGGTGAGTACGGAGTCCTCGAGCACATTCGGCTCCATGCCATGCCCCAGCGGGGCGAAGGCGAGCAGGATGATGCCGTGTTCCTTGCAGAATTCCAGCATCTCCCACTCCGGCAGGTACGGATGGGATTCGATCTGCACCACCGCCGGCTTGATCCGTGCGGCGGCGACGATGTCCTTCAGTGCATCGAGGGTGATGTCGGAAAGGCCGATGGACTTGCAGCGACCTTCATCCACCAGTGCTTCAAGCGCACGCCAAGTGTCGATCAGACGGGTTTCGCCATCGTAGATCACGTGCCCGAACGCATCCCGTGGGTCCTGATCGTCGCCGGGCTGGAAGGCGAACGGCGTGTGGATCAGATAGCAATCGAGATAGTCGACCTGCAACCGCTGGCAACTGGCTTCGAACGCCGGTTTCACCCGCTCGGGGCGATGGTTGGTGTTCCATAGTTTGGTGGTGACGAACACGTCTTCGCGACGGATCTGGCCCACCGCAAACACCTGCGCAAAGGCCTCGCCAATCTGCGCTTCATTGCGATAGCGCTCAGCGCAGTCGAAGTGGCGAAAGCCCACTTCCAGCGCGCACTTGACCGCATCGGTGGTGGTGCTCAAGTCGCGAAACAACGTGCCGAATCCCACGGCCGGTATCGAGCCTGCGCCGTTGTTCAGCGGTAGGCGGGTGTCGCGAAGTTCATCGTGAAAGGCTTCGTAGGTCATGTCGTGTCTCCGGTATCTGCCGTTAAAGAAGGGATGAGGTCTTGCGGGTGGCGAGCTTCTGGTCGAGCACACCCACCGAGTTGCCGCCGAGCGCCACGAACAGGCGCACCGAGTCGAGATAACGCGCGGTCTTCACCTGAATCTGCCCGAGCAGCGCCTGTTGGTAGGCGCGTTCGGCTTCCAGCACCTGCAACAGGCTGGTTTCACCCTGGGCGTAGGCCTGGCGATTGAGACGCAGGCTGGTGTCGGCTGCTTGCAAGGCATCGTCCTGCGCCACGTTTTGCTCGGCGCCGTGGTTGAGCGCCTGCAAGGTGTCCGCGACCTGGCCGAAGGACTGAATCACCGTCTGTTGATAGCGGGCGAGTGACGCGTTGTAGCCTTCGACGGCGCCTTCGCGTTCAGCCTTTAGCATGCCGCCATTGAAGATCGGCGCCGTCAGCCCGGCGGCAAATCCCCAGAGTGCGGCGCCGCCATTACCCGACGCGGCTTGCATCAGCGAGGCCGACAGCTCGACATGCGGGTACAGGTTGGCAGTCGCGACACCGACCGCCGCGCTGGCGATGTGCAGTTCGGATTCGGCTTGCAGGATGTCCGGCCGGGCGTGGGCCATGGCCGATGGCAGGCTGACCGGGATGTTCGATGGCAAGGCGAATTCGTCGAGGCTGAAGTCCGGCGCGATCCAGTCCGCCGGGCCTTTACCGGCCAGAATCGACAACGCATGACGCGCCGCATCGCGCTGCTGGGCGAGGGGTGGCAGCAGCGTGCGATCCTGGGCGAGCCGGGTTTCGGCCAGCGAGACTTCGATTTGTGTGGTGCTGCCGCTCGCCTGGGCCCGGCGCACCAGATCGAGGTTTTTCGCGTCGTTGGCCAGCAGGGTTTCCACGGCCTGGATCTGCGCGTTGGCCGACGCCAGCAGCAAGGCCTGACTGGCAACGTCGCCGGTCAAGGTCAGCCAGGCTGCTTCGTAGCGATGCTTTTGCAGATCGGTCAGCGCTTGCTGCTGTTCGACCGCGCGTTTGTTGCCACCAAAAACATCCAGATCGAAAGCGACCCGTGGCCCTATCCCATAGAAATTGGAGACCACCGGCTCTGGCCCACTGTGGGTTCGCTGGCGACCGGCAGACGCGCCGAAATCCACCTGCGGATAAAGAACACCTTCCGCCGCCGCGACTGAAGCGGCGGCCTGACGAAGGGTTGCGTCAGCGGCGGCCAGTTCGAGGTTGCCGCCGATGGCGCGGCGCACAACCTGATCGAGTTTTGGCGAACGAAACGCGGACCACCAGTCGCCGTTAAGCCGCTGGCCCATCGCGAAATGCTGTTCGGCTGCCTGATCGTAATGCTGCGACGGGCTCTCGGCAGGCCGTTGAAAATCAGGGCCGACGGTGCAGGCGGACAACATCACCAGCATCGCCAGCGGGGTGAAGCGCATAGAAGCTTTCATGGTTCAGACTCCACATTATCAGTTGGCCGCGACCGGCTTGCGCAGGAACATCACCAGCGGACTCACCACGAGCATCGCCAGCATCAGAATCTTGAATTGGCCCATCACCGCGACGAACGCCGCCTGATGGGTGACCAGATGATTGAGGCCTTCGAGCGCCGGCAACGACGTCGGCATGGCCACGCGATAAGGCGTGAGCTGACTGACCAGCGCCGAGTGCATCGCCTGGGTGTTGTTGAAGAAAAAGATCTGCACCACGGCCACGCCGAGGGTGCTGCCGTAAACCCGCATCAAGTTGAAGAACCCAGTGGCTTCCGGGCGCAGTTTCGGGTCGATGGTGCTGAACGCGGTCTTGCTCAGCGCCGGCATCAGAATGCCCAGACCCACGCCTTGGATGAACCCGGTGACGGCCACGGGCGTCCAGTCCATCAGCGGCGAATAACCGAGCATCAGCCAGTTGGCGTACACCACCAGCGCGATGCCGGCGGCGACAAAAAACCGCGCATCGATCCACGCCGGGGCGCGGCCCATCAGCACAAATGCCCCCACCAGTCCGATGCCGCGCGGGACGGTCAGCAACCCGGTGGTGTCCGGCGGATAACCGAGGATTTCATCGAGCATCGGCGAGGTCAGGGCCATGGTCGACAGCAACACGAATCCCAAGGCAAAGAACATCATCGTCGACAACATGAAGTTGCGGTCGCCGAACAATCCCTTGCTGAGAAAGTGGGTCTTGCGGGTCAGCGCATGGACGACGAACAGGTACAGGCCGAGAGCGCTGGCCAGCGCTTCGATCCAGATTTCCGGCGAGTCGAACCAGTCCAGCCGTTCGCCGCGATCGAGCAGCATCTGCAGGCCGATCATGCCGACCGTGAAACTGGCGAAACCGAAGAAATCGAACGTCGGACGCGGGTCTGCTTTCTTCTCGGCGAGCAGCAATGTCACCACCATCAGGATGTACGCGGTCAGCGGCAGGCTGAGGTAGAACATCGGGCGCCAGTCGAAGTACTCACAGATCACGCCGCCGATGCTCGGGCCGCTGACGATGCCGAACAGCACCAGCGCCGTCCATTTCGGACCGAACGCGGGGCGCTTTTCTGCTGGCAACGTCTCCAGGGCGATGGCCATCGACAACGGTGCAATTACCCCGCTGGCCAGACCTTGCAGGAGGCGTGCGCCGATGAATTCCAGCGGTGTGCCGGCCAATGTGCCGAGCCACATACCGAGGGCGAACAGCACCAGTGCCGTCTGGTAAACCCGCTTCAACCCAAAGCGTCCGGCGAGCCATTGCGCGACCGGCATCGTGATCGCGCTCGCGGCCAGATAAGAGGTGAAAATCCATCCGGCCTGATCGTCGGTCATCGACAGACTGCCCTGAATCAAGCGCAGCGCGGCGTTCGGCAACGGCAGGTTGGCTGACTGCATATAGGTGGCGAGCAGGGCGACAAACCGCAGTGCCCGCGCATCGGCTGCTGAGCTGTTCATCACGAATTACCCGCAGACAACAACGACTTGAGCGGATGCCACCACGGCGAGCGATGCCCGGTGTCGACTTTGACTGTGGCGCTGGTGCCGGAAAACAGCGGCAGGGCAGGGTCGGTATCGTCCAGTTCCAGACGCACTGGTACCCGCTGCACCACCTTCACCCAGTTGCCGGTGGCGTTTTCCGGCGGCAACAGCGCGAAGTCGGCACCGGCGCCGGGGCTCATACTGATGACGTGCGCCTTGAACGGGCGATCCGGGTAGGTATCGAGGGTGACGGTCGCGGTCTGACCGGGGCGCATGTGGGTCAACTGGGTCTCGCGAAAGTTGGCCTCGACCCAGATTTCCCGGTCGGAAATCAGCGCAAACGCCGGCGCGCCGTTGTTGACGTAGTTGCCTACCTGCAAATCATCGACTTTGGCGACGATGCCGTCATCCGGCGCCGTGACCGTAGCGAAAGACAAATAGAGCTGCGCTTCGTCGAGCTGAGCCTTGGCCTCGCGCACGGTCGGGTGATTGTCGAGGGCGATGTCCGGGTTACCGTTCAACGCGACGACGGTGTTGGCGATCTGTTGCTCGATGGACGCGATGCGTTGGCGCGAGACTTTCAGGTCGGTTTCGGCGCGCTCGAAAAGCGCCTTCGACACGAACTCGGTGGCGATCAAGGCTTTCTTGCGACCGAACTCTTTCTGGTCGTAATCCGCCGAGGCCTTCGCCGATTGCAGCTCGGCCTGTTGCTGGCGGTAGCTGGCCTTGAGCCCGTCGATGCGCAGGCGTGCGTTGGCCAGTTGCGCTTCGGCCCGGTCGACGGCGATCTGCAATGGCTTGGGATCGATGCGAAACAGCACCTGGCCTTTGCGTACTGGCTGGTTGTCGTCCACGGCGATCTCGACCACTTGCCCGGAAATCCGCGCGTTGATCGAGGCCTTGGCCACGCGGGCATAGGCGTTATCGGTTGAGACGAAGGGCTCGTTGGCGACGTACTGGCCGTAGCCAATCGCGGCGAACAACGCGGGGACGCCCCACATGAAGACCGGGCGCAGCCTCTGCTTGAGCGGCATTTTCGGCGGCGCGTCGACGGGGTGCGCGCGGGCTTGTTCTGCGGTGAGATCTAATGGCTGATTCATGAACGGCTCTCTCCAAAGTGCTGGGCGGCGTTGAATACGGTGCGTCATCAAGTCAGTGCGCGGTGCAGGAGGGGTGCTCTGTTGCCGCTGTTTCGTCGTCGCCAGCCTCGGTTCGAGCGCTGTTACAACAAACCTGCCGATCAAGGAATTTCTGATTCCTTAATTTTGTGCGATGGTGTAAGAATATGAGCGACTCCATTTCCCCGCAAGGAATTTGTACGACATGGCACAAAATAAACCGACAGAAGGAAAAGGCCGTGGCCGTCCACGGGCTTATGACCCGCAAACCGCGCTGCAACAGGCGCTGGGCGTGTTCTGGAACACCGGCTATTCCGGCGCATCACTGGACAGCATCGCCAGCGCCGCCGGCATGAACCGCCCCAGTCTGTACGCCGCGTTCGGCGACAAACACGCGCTCTACATCAAGGCTCTCGACCAATACTGGGCCACCGCCCACGCCGCCATGCAGGCCGCGCTGAACGACAGCAGCCTGACCCTGGAACAGGCCCTGACCGGTTTTTACGAAGGGCAACTGGCGATCTATTTTTCCGGCGACGGCCAGCCACGCGGCTGCTTCGCCATCGGCACCGCGACCACCGAAGCGGTCGAGGACCCGGAAATCCGCAACGTGCTGTCCCAGCGCTTGAGCCAGCTCGATGCCGATCTCGAAGCCCGTCTGCAACGGGCGATCGAGTCCGGCGAACTGAACGGTGATGTGGACGCAGCCGCGCGGGCCATGCTCGCGTCATCGCTGCTGCACAGCATCTCGATCCGCGCCCGCGCCGGTAAATCCCGCGAAGAACTGGCGGGGCAGGCGCGCGATGCGGTGAAGGTGATCTGCGGTTGAACGGGCTTGAGGACATCCTCACTCAAGACCTGTCCGTGGTGTTCTGCGGAATCAATCCGGGTTTGTTGGCGGCAGAGCAGGGCCATCACTTCGCCGGACGCAGCAACCGCTTCTGGCGCACGCTGCATCTGGCCGGCTTCACGCCCCACGAGTTACGCCCGGAAGACGACCGCTCGCTCCTGCAATTCCACTGCGGCCTGACCGCCGTGGTCGAGCGTCCGACGGCGAGTGCGGATCAATTGTCGGCAGAGGAATTCACCGCAGCCGCCGCCAGCTTCGAACGCAAGATCGCTCGTTACGCGCCGCGCTTCGTGGCGTTCCTCGGTAAGGCGGCGTATGCCGGGTTATCCGGCAAAAAGTCGATTGAGTGGGGGCTGCAAGAGGAGACGTTCGGCGGCGCTAAAGTCTGGATCCTGCCCAACCCCAGCGGTCGCAATCTGACGTTCAATCAAACGCAACTGGTGACGGCGTATCAGCAGCTTCAGCGGGCGTCGAGCGCCATCACATAAGCGCTGAACATGTCCGCCATCCCCTCGGCGCGGGCGGTGATTTCCGCGTCGGTGCGTGAGGTGAGTGAAAAATCCTTCCCCACCGAACTGAGCGTGGCCAGGATCAGATCGCAGGCCTGCGTGCGAAGGGCCTCGCTGGCTCCGGGCAGCAACTCCTCCATGAACGTCGCAAAGATCCGCTTGCCCGCCGCCCGCACCTCATGAGCCTCCGGCGCATCACGATAAAGCGGCGCCGCATCACTCAACGCGCCGCGCATCTGCGCCTCTTCGCATTCCGAACGAATGAACGCATGCACCAGCGTGCGCAGGCGTTCCAGCGGCGGCTCTTCATGGTTTCCCAGAATCCGCTGCAGCATCCCGGTGGTCTGCAACCACTCATCACTCTGCAAACGAAACAGAATCGCCGCCTTGTTCGGGAAGTATTGATACAGCGAGCCGACACTCACGCCAGCCTTCTCCGCGACCCGCGCCGTGGTGAAACGCGCCGCGCCTTCCTTGGCCAAAACCTGAATAGCCGCCTGCAGAATCGCCGCCACCAGCTCGGCGGAGCGTGCCTGCTGCGGCTGTTTGCGTGAGGAAATACGGGCGGTCTGGCGATCGGTCATGGGCAGCTCGGGCGTCGGGGCGGAATGCGAATAGCGAACAGAGCCATTCGCTCGCATCATTTAAATGCGACGAATCATTCGCATATTAGCTCTCAACCCACGGAAAACCATCATGACAACCCTGACCACCGAACCGCTGGCGACCCTGATCGAACGCCTCTACACCCAGGCCAGCGCCGCCACCAGCCCGGCGCTGAACAACGTGTCCGGCGAAGAACGCGAACGCCTGATGCACAGCAAAACCGAATACCGCGAACTCTACGCCATGCTCAAAGACCTGTGGCTGCCCGTCTCCCGCGACACCGGCAAACTGCTTTACATGCTGGCGCGCAGCACCCGCGCCAAAGCCATCGTCGAATTTGGCACCTCGTTTGGTCTGTCCACTTTGCATCTGGCAGCAGC
Source organism: Pseudomonas sp. GW456-12-10-14-LB2 (assembly GCF_002884345.1). Lineage (NCBI taxonomy): Bacteria > Pseudomonadati > Pseudomonadota > Gammaproteobacteria > Pseudomonadales > Pseudomonadaceae > Pseudomonas > Pseudomonas sp. GW456-12-10-14-LB2. Next base: position 4,478 of record NZ_POHV01000056.1, on the reverse strand, counting down.
GCTGCGGGACAACGGTGGCGGTGTGCTGATCGGCAGCGAGTTTGAACCGTCGAAGATTGAACTGGCTCGGCGTCATTTTGTTGAGGGCGGGGTGAGTGATCTGATTGAAATTCGCGAAGGGGATGCGCTCGTAACGCTGGCTCGCGATCTGCCATCGACTGTTGATCTGCTTCTGCTCGATGGTGCGAAAGCGCTGTATGGCGACGTGCTGAAACTCGTGGAGAGACACCTGCGTCCAGGCGCGCTGGTGGTGGCGGATAACACCGATTACTGCCCGGAGTATCTGGCGCATGTACGCTCGCCGGGGAATGGTTACGTGAGCGTGCCGTTTGCGGATGATATTGAGGTGTCGATGCGGTTGGGGTGAAAGCCGTTGCTGTCCACGTTTTAAAAGAAGGTGACTGATCCACGGATTAATGGATCAGTCCCCATTTTTCGCTACGATCAAGTGATGACGCGCAAGGAGCGGCCCTTGATGGATTACCTGATTCGAAACGCTACGAATGCAGATGCGCCAGCGATCAGTCGAACGATCCTCAATGCTTTGCGCGCGTCGAACGTTAAGGACTACTCCGCCGAAATCATCGAGCAAGTGGCGCAAAGCTTTTCTCCCCCGGCGATCCTTCATCTGCTGACTAAGCGTCAAGTCCTCGTGGCTACAGCCGGCAGCCATATCGTTGCAACCGCAAGCCTGGATCACGACATTGTCCGAAGTGTGTTTGTCGATCCGTGCCATCAAGGAAAGGGCGTCGGAAGACGCCTTATGGAGAGGATTCAATCACTTGCCATCAATGCAGGTCTGAACCAGCTGCGTGTGCCTTCTTCAGTCACTGCAGAAGGCTTCTATGCTTCGCTTGGGTTTGAAAAGGTTCGAGACGAGTTTCACGGTGCGGAGCGCACGGTCATCATGGCGAAGGCATTGGAGCTGTAGGCCTCCGTTGTTTAAAACAAAAACGCCCAAGGGTTTGGCACGTCCTGGATGATTAGGACGGCTTACTGCCTTGGGCGGGATGTGGGTGACGGGAAAGGATACGGCTTGAGGGGCGAGCCCTGAAAGCCGGCGCTTTCTGGTGAATTTGTAGGCACTTGCTCAAGGGGGTGTAGGCTCGAGTAGCAACAGAAAAGCAAAGAAAATGCTGCCGTTACAGTCGAGGTCGTTTCAGCTTGATCCACTCTTGTACTGTCTTGCGCTGCCATTGGCGTTGAGCGTAATCCTCCAGTTGAGCCGGCACAGCGTCTCCGTTGAGTATCAATCGGTTCAGCATCAACGCCAGATCAACATCGGCGATCGACCATTCACCAAAAAGGTAATCCGGATTGTCGGTCAGCAGCCATTGAGCGACCTCAACCAACTTTTGCCTGGCAGCCTCGGCCGACGCTGACAACGGTCCGTATTTCCGTCCATAGAACACGACAAGAGTAGAGCGCTCCTGTCGGATCGGGAGCAGATCACTGCGTAGCCACGCTTGAACTTGCCTCGCTGCCGCGCGTTTTTGTGGATGCTGTGGGTAAACAGGGGTCTGGGGGAACACATCTTCCAGGTATTCGGTGATCGCCGAAGATTCCGACAACGCAAAGTCGCCCTGCACGAGGGTGGGCACTCTTTGAGTCAGGGAAAGACGGGCGTAATCGCTGGCCTGGTTCTCCAGTTTGTCCAGGTCCAGGGTGCTCATTTCGAACTCGATTCCCTTTTCTCGAAGGGCCACATAGCACGACATTGCGTAGGGACTTGTGAATTGAGCATCGACGTAAAGGCGCAGGCTTGAGTCATTCATAGCGTCATCTCCATATGCAGAATGGCCACGCTAAAAGATTGGGCGCTTTAAATAAAATTCATGTTTTTTATGGGGGCATTCCCATCAGGAATGGGCAAAAAGGCCGACACGATTTCCCATCACCGTTTGCAAATCAGCGGGGCGGAGTCATCCAAGGCGCACCCTCGGCAAAAGCGCCCTCGATCCAGTCCTTGAACGCCGTAGTCGTCGCCGTGTTGAACCGCGCCGAAGGCCGCACCAGATAAACCCCCGTGTCCGCATCCAGTTGCCACTCGGGCAGCACCCGCACCAGACGCCCCTCGCGCAGTTCTTTGGTCATCAGCCAGTCGCCGCCGGCCAAAATCCCCACGCCCATGCGCGCGGCACACAGCTGCGCTTCGTTGTCGTTGCTGACCAGTCGGCTGCGGATTTTCAGAGTGTGTTTCTCGTCGCCTCGGGTCAGTCGCCATTCGGGATACGAATGCAACCCGGTAAACCCCAGGCAATGATGATCGGCAAGATCCGCAGGCGTTTTCGGCTCGCCGTGCTGTTGAAGATAGGAGGGCGCGGCACACAGGATTCGGCGGTGATCGCAGAGTTTCTTCGCCACCAGCCGATTGTCCGCCAGCTCGCCGATGCGGATCGCCGCGTCGAAACCCTCAGCGACGATATCGACAAAGCGCTCGGCATATTCAACTTCCAGCGCCACGTTCGGATGGGCCAGCGCAAACGCCGAAACGATATCGCCCAGCCACAGTCGACCCATGGCGGCCGGCAGGGCGATGCGCAAACGCCCGCGAACTTCGGCGGCACCCTCGCGCGCATCCTGCTCCGCTTCGGCGATCAGGCTGACCGCATGCCCGAACCGCGCCACCAGCCGTTGCCCCTCATCGGTGAAGCGCAATTGCCGGGTGGTGCGCTCGATCAGCCGCACCCCCAGCCGCGACTCCAGCGCGCTGAGCCGTTTCGACAACACCGAGGGATGGCGCTGCAACGCCCGACCCGCCGCCGCAAACGAGCCGTGCTCGGCCAGGGCCAGCAGGGTGGCGACTTCATCGGCCTGACGGCTATCGAACAGATCCATGCAACGACAACCCTCGTGGATGACCCGAAAAAAGACTCAAGGCACCAGCACAACCGCCCCCGGCAAACCGCCCCGGTGCAGATCGGCATGGGCCCGGGCGGCGTCCGCCAGCGGATAACGACGCCCGACATTGGGCCGGATGATACCGGCGTCAATCGCTTGCAACACGTCCTTTGCGCGCTGCTGGTATTCCTCCGGCGTGGCGGTGTGGGCCGCGAGGGACGGTCGGGTCAGGAACAACGAACCCTTGGCATTCAAGGTGCTGATCTCGACCGGCGCCGGCGCCCCCGACGCCATGCCGAACGACACCAGCAACCCGCGCGGACGCAGGCAATTCAACGACGCCTCGAAAGACACCCGGCCAATAGGGTCGTACACCACATCCACTTTCTTGCCCTGCGTGATGTCGATCACCGCGTCGGCCAGCGTCGCCGCCTCGAACACCAACACCTCATCACAACCCGCCAACCGGGCCCGCTCGACACTCTCGGCGCTGGACACAACGCCAATAACAAACGCCCCCAAATGCTTCGCCCACGGCACCATGATCTGCCCCAACGCACCGGCCGCGCCGTAGATCAGCACCGCCGAACCCGGCCCGACCGGGTAAGTGGACTTGAGCAAATACTGCGCGGTAATGCCCTTGAACAGCACAGCCGCCGCGTCCTCGAAACTCATACTGTCGGGGATCTTCACCAGCCGATTGGCCGGGTAGAGGCGGGCGCTGGCATACGCGCCGATGGGGCCCGTGGCATAAGCGACCCGATCGCCGACTGCCACGTTGGTCACATCGGCCCCCACCGCCACGACCCGCCCGGCGCCTTCAAGCCCGAGTCCAGAAGGCAACGCCAACGGCGCGGCACCGGAACGTTGGCTCAAGTCGAGCGGGTTGACGCCAATGGCGAGCTGCTCAAGCCAGACCTCGCCGGGGCCGGGTGTTTGCGCGGTGGATTGCTCAAGCTGAATGACTTGAGGCTCACCGGTTTGATGGATGACGGCGGTGGTGACCATGTTGAACGCTCCCTTACGTTGATCGTGGGGAGAGTCTAAAGGCCTGCTTGGGGAGCACTAGTTGGGTTGATTGCAGTTCATATGTGCATTTGATGCAGTAATTGGATCAAGGCTCCGTGGTTCGATTTACTGAAACGCAAACAGCCCGGGCCGACGCCTTCGTCGTTGACGAGGGTGTCGGCCCGGGCTGTTTTGCATTCCATGAACCTCTTGAGCCTCACTTTTTCCTGCAACGGGAGACTCAATAAGTCGCGCTGTAGAAGCCGCCGCGAACGGCTACTACAGCCATCGCCGACTTACGCGACCTCGACGTGATCCAGCGCCTGATTCACCGCCAGCTCGGCAATCATCACGATTTGCGTAATACCGATCGCCGTCTTGCGATGAGACGGATCGAGCGTGGCCGCGAAATTGCTCAGCATCTCACTGGCCGCACCGAGGTTTTCGCTGGCGTTGGCCAGCAGGCATTCGGTGTTGAATTTCGGATTGGCCAGGTACATCCGCTCGGGCTCGTTCAAGGACGACATGATCCCGGCGGCGGGGAAGAGATAATGATCCAGCGCGCGCTCGGCGGCGTCGTGGAGTTTTTTGGAGTTGGGGGATTCGTAGGGGGAGGTTTCTGGTGTTTC
>NZ_POHV01000055.1:0-33771 GCF_002884345.1 Pseudomonas sp. GW456-12-10-14-LB2 | reverse complement strand
AGGTCGAAACGGAACGGCTGGCTGATGCCTTCGGTGCCGGTGAACGACAGGACTTGCAGGTCGCCCACGTAGTCTTCAACGGTCAGGCTGAAGTGCGTTTCGTTGGCTGGACTGAACATTTGACGCTCCTTGAGGTGAAACTGAATCTCCTGAAAGTTCTAACCTCGGCGAAAGCCTGATCCAGAACCGAGTCGGATCATAAAGGCTTAAAGTTGCGCAAAAAGTTGCGCACATGCCCTGAAAGCCGCGGTTCATAAGGCCTGTTCGAAGTTGCTACGAGATGTTTCTTGGCAAAGTGATATCACTTTTGCTGATATTTCCACGTGATTGTCGATCACGTCAGGCGATACAGTGGAGCGCAAACCGCAACCTGAACGCAGGAAACGAGATGGCAAAGTTTTACGATGCGCGCGGCAATATCTACGGCGTGGTTTCACCCCTACAGGTGCGAGAGGCGGGCATCGACCTGCCGGCCAACGCACAAGAGGCGGCGTCATCCAGAGCCATCTGGAGCGAGCAGGCCATCGCGACATTCTGCCAATGGCCTGACGCAATCCGGCCCGCCGGTGCCAAACATCATCGCAGCGATGGCTTGCTGATCGGCCCGTTTCAGTCCTCGGCACCCTTTGATCTGCTGATCGTCAACACCGACGGCACGCTGGCCGAGCGCAGCGGCAACGGTCTGACGATTTTTTCTCAGGCACTGCTTGAGCAGGGGCTGATGCCAGAGCAGGGCGCATCGTTGCAGGTGCATCACGACAAACAGGATGCGCAGTCGCCCGTGCCGATCTCGGTCAAGCCGGCTGAGGTCGCGGGCGTGCAGGGCTTCTGGCTGGATCTCGGGCAACCCGGATTCGGCCCGGCAGCCGTCAGTGCGCTCGGCGTTGAACCGGTGTCGTTCAATGGTGTGGAAATCAGCCGTGTTCGACCGTTGGCGCAACTCGATCCCGGCTGGGCACACAGTCAGTTCGTGAGAATCGGCAATCCGCACTGCGTGACGCTGCTGGAGGACGAGGCGGCATTGCCGAGCAACGAACAGATGCTTGAGTCGCCGCTGGCGGACAGTCTGACCGCCATCGCCTTCGCCGTGCCCACCGGCGCCGGCCAGCCGTGCCCGGCCGGGGTAAACCTGCAATGGGCGATACGTGCTGGCGATCAACGCATTGTGGCGCGGGTGTTCGAACGGAGCGAAGGCCCGACCGCCTCATCCGGCACCAGCGCCAGTGCGGTGGCGAGTGCGGCGTGGCGGGTGGGCTGGGTGTCAGCGGGAGAGGTGCAGGTGGTGATGCCCGGCGGAACCGCGCCGATCCTGCTGGAGGAGCGCGACGGAGAACTGCTGCGAGTGCGCCTGTTCGGCACGGCGCACACGACAGAAAAGTGAAGTCCCTTTCATGATCGTCCCCCCGGGAACGATGGATCCCTTGGGCTTTACTGTGAGCCGGTTCGAGGCGGTTGTCGCCTGTCAGATCTGACAGGCTGGCTCTTTCGATTCGCGATAAAACCGGCGCGAGCAATAACCGCCACTCAACCCTCCACGAACTCCACCACCGGCATCTGCCGCTTCATCAACACCTTGCCGTTGCGGATCGAATACAGCGGCAGGCCCTGGCTGCGGATCACTTCGTAGTCGCTGTCCGCCGACAGGATCAGCAGGTTTGCCGGGCGGCCCTGTTCCAGGCCATAGCGTTCGCCAAGGTGCATGGCCTTGGCGCTGTTGTCGGTGACCAGATCCAGCGCGCTCTGCAGGTTGCGATAACCGAGCATGTGGCAGATGTGCAGGCCGGCTTCGAGTACCCGCAGGATGTTGCCGTTGCCCAGCGGATACCACGGATCGACGATCGAATCCTGACCGAAACAGACGTTCATCCCGGCTTCGAGCAGCTCGTTGACGCGGGTCACGCCCCGGCGTTTCGGGAAGTTGTCGAAGCGCCCTTGCAGGTGAATGCTTTCGGTCGGGCAGGAGACAAAACTGATCCCCGAATGCCCGAGCAGGCGGAACAGTTTGGCGCAGTAGGCGTTGTCGTAGGAGCCCATCGCCGTGGTGTGGCTGGCGGTCACGAGGGCGCCCATGTCGCGGCTGCGGGCATCTTCGGCCAGCACTTCGAGGAAGCGCGAATGCGGGTCGTCGGTTTCGTCGCAGTGCACGTCCACCAGGCAGCCGGTGCGCTCGGCCAGATCCATCAGGAACTTCACCGAGCTGACGCCTTGGTCGCGGGTGTACTCGAAATGCGGAATCCCGCCGACCACATCCGCGCCCATACGGATCGCTTCTTCCATCAGCTCGCGGCCATTGCGGAACGACTCGATGCCTTCCTGAGGGAACGCGACGATCTGCAGGTCGATCAGGTGACGGCTTTCCTCGCGCACTTCGAGCATCGCCTTGAGCGCGGTGAGTTGCGGATCGGTGACGTCGACGTGGGTGCGCACGTGCTGAATGCCGTGGGCGGCGAGGGTCTGAATGGTTTTCTTCGCCCGGGTCTTGGTGTCTTCCTGGGTGATGGTGACCTTGCGCTCGCCCCAGCACTCGATGCCTTCGAACAGCGTGCCGCTCATGTTCCAGCGCGGCTCGCCGGCGGTCAGGGTGGCGTCGAGGTGAATGTGCGGCTCGACGAAGGGCGGCACCACCAGATTGCCGCCGGCATCAAGGTCGTCGGGGCCCAGGGTCGGCGCTTCGGTCTGGCGCGCGATGCTGCGGATCAGGCCATCTTCCAGGTGCAATTCGTGCAGACCTTCCTGGTTGCGCAGTCGGGCGTTGATGATGTGCATCGGGCGAATCCTTTTATAGATCTTGTAGAGGGGCGGCCGCGTTGCGGGCGCCGAGCAGGCCGGTCACTGCGATATACGTTAACGCGGCAACGGCGATGCCGACCAGCGGCGCGACCCACGGCGAGCCGAACGCCGCGACGGTACCGGCCGCGTAAGCCGCGAGCCCCGGCCAGTTGAACGCCGGTAACCGTGCGTCGGCCAGTCGCGGATAACGCCCGCGCCAGCGGAAGAAAAAGTCCGCCATGATCACGCCGCCAATCGGCGGAATCACCGTGCCGAGCAGGATCAGATAAGGCACCAGCATGTCGTACATGCCCAGCAGCGCGAGCGCCGTGCCGATCACGGCACCGGCCAGGGTCACGGTCTTGCGGCGACCGGTGCGCAGCAGGTTGCAGCCGGCGACGGCGAAGTTGTAGATGGTGTTGTCCTGGGTACTCCAGATGTTCATCAACAGCATCGCCATCGCCGCCATGGCGAAGCCCTGCAACAGCAGCACTTCGACCACGTCGGGCTGTTGATAGACGATCGCACCATAGGCACCGATCAGCACCATCAGGCCGTTGCCGATGAAAAAACCGATCAGACTGGCCAGCACCGCGACCCGTGCCGAACGGGAAAAACGCGTCCAGTTGGTGGCCTGGGTCGCGCCGCTGACGAAGGTACCGAATACCAGCGTGATGGCGGTCGACCAGTCCAGCGAACCGCTGGGCACGACGCTGAGCAAACCGTCGAGGCCGCCGACTTTCACGGTCGCGACCCACATCGACAGCATCAGCAGCAACATCATCGCCGGCACCGCGATGTACGACAGAATCTCCAGCCCGCGATAACCGACATACGCCGTGGCGCAGAACACCAGGCCGAACAGCACCATCAGCCCCAGCACCGTGGCTTCGTTCAAATCGAAATACTTGCCGAGCACCACCGCCGCCGTCGCGGTGCCCCAGGCGTACCAGCCGATCTGGGTGAACCCGAGGATCAGGTCGCTGAGCTTGCTGCCGACTTCGCCAAAACAAAAGCGCCCCATCAGCACCGAATTCAGCCCGCTTTTGAAGGCGATGTAACCCAGGCCTGCGGCGTACACGCCGAGCAGCAGGTTGCCGATGATGATGACGGCGAGCATTTCGCCGAAGTTGAACGCCACGCCGAGCTTGCCGCCGGCAAACATGGTTGCGGTGAAGAAGGTGAAGCCCAGCAGCACCATCGCCGTGGAGGCCAGGCCTTTGCGCGCGTGCATCGGCACTTCACTGAGGGGGTAATCGTTGCCGGGATCGTTTTGCGTCATGGGGCGTTCCTTGCTGGAAAGGGGAGGACGCGAAGAGGTTGCAGCGGTCGTGCCAAACGCGATGTTGCGGGTATTTATAGACGAGGCACGGATGATCGGCGCGAAAGCAGTGCATCGGGCGCCGCACCGAACCATGTGGGAGCAGCTGTTCCCACAGGGTCACGGGATTGGATCAGAGGAACCGCAGCAGCGCGGCGACTATGGCTTCACGCGCATCTTCCTGCACCAGATGCCCGGCATTCGGGACCGGATGAAACTGCGATCCCGGAATCATCTTGTGCAACTCGCGTCCGCGCTCGATGGGAATCCACTGATCCTCCTCGCCCCACAGAATCTGCACCGGGCAACGGATCGTCGGGTACAGCGGCTGCGCCTCCAGCGTGTAGCGCTGGTCCATCTGCGCGATCTGCCGGTAGAACGCCGCTTGCCCCGGATCGCCCAGCCACGGCTGGACGTAGGGCGCCAGCTCATCATCGGGAATATCCCGATGGATCGCCCCACGAATATAGGTCGGCATGATGGCGCGCTGGATGTAATCCGGCAGGCCGCTGAACGCCGCCTCATGCTGGCGCACGTGCTGCACGAACGGCGAACCCCAGGGCGTCAGCGCCACCGGGTCGATCAGGGTCAGGCTGCGGTAATCCTTGCCGTTGAGCAGGTGTGCGCGCAGCACGGTGGCGCCGCCGAAGTCGTGGGCAACCACGTCGGGGTGTTGCAGATTCCAGTGATCGAGCAACTGCGCAAGCAATTCGTTCTGCACGCCGAGGGAGACATCGGCGTCCGGTTGCTCGGATTGGCCGTAGCCCAGCAGGTCGAAGTAATGCACCCGGTGTGTGGCGAAAAAGTGCGGCGCGATGCGGTGCCACACGTAAGACGAGAAGGGCGTGCCGTGCACGAACACCAGCGGCGGGCCGTCGCCGCGCACCCCGTGGCGAATCTGTCGCCCGTTGAAATCAAAGACCTGATCCAGCAGCCAGTCCGTCATGGGCCTGTCCTCTTGGCGGGTTCGAGCCAAAAAGCATAGGCGTAAAAAAACCACCGGTCTCGGTGGTTTTTTTGTGTCGCGGGAATTACTCGCCGCGATAGATGCAACCGCTGGTGCAGGTCTCGTGGATGCGGATCGCACTGAGTTCCGGCAGCAGGGGCTTCAATTCATTCCAGATGAATTTGGCCAGCACTTCGCTGGTCGGGTTCTCGAGGCCCGGAATGTCGTTGAGGTAGTTGTGGTCCAGACGCTCGTACAGCGGCTTGAAAATCGCTTTGATCTCGGAGAAATCACGGATCCAGCCGGTGTGCGGATCGAGGTCGCCGCTCAGGTGAATCGCCACTTTGAACGAGTGACCGTGCAGGCGTCCGCACTTGTGGCCGTCCGGTACGTGGGGCAGGCGGTGGGCGGATTCGAACGTAAATTCCTTGAAGATTTCCACAGTGATTTCAGCTCTGTTCAGATGGCGTTCGCCGCAGCGAATTCGGGCAGGCGGCGAGTTTATCAGCTTGTTCCCGGCTGTGCTGACTAAAGGGTCAGCAAGCGCTCGGCGAGGCGACCATTGGCAGTCAGTTCAAGGAACTCATCACCCAATCGGCGACTTTCGTCCATCGCCGCGCGCCAGTATTTCTGCCGGCTCGGCGCATCGCCCATGAAGCGTTTGAAGTCGTTACGGTCGGGGAGTTTGCCGTAGGGCAGGCGCGCCAGGTATTCCTTCGATGGCGCCAGCAACAGCACGTCCTGCAAACGCTCGACCGAAGCTTTGCGCCACGGCAGGGTCTTGTCGAACCAGCCCGGAATCACCCGGTCGGTGAAGTGCGGATACAGCACGATGCCGTCGCCGCTGTAGGGCAGGTCGAGGTGATAGTCCAGCAGACCGCCGTCGCGGAACGTGCCGGCACCGGCGCCCGGCAGGTCGCGCACGCCTTCCATGACCATCGGGATCGAACCGGACGCCAGCAGCGCCTGACGCAGGTTGCCGGCATCGAGGGCGACGAAACGTGACGGGAAGTCATTCAGCGCATGCACCGGCGGCGCCAGGCGCGGGTCGTGGATGATCAGCCGTTCGAAGTGCCGCGACAGCCGCGCACGACCCCGCAGGTTGTCGGCGATCACCGAGCCCAGCGCCAGCCCGAGCCGGCCGCGATGGTCGTCCGCCAGCCCGCCGTGGCTTTTGACCACCATGATGTTCAGGCGGTAATGGGCGTTGGTCAGAAGGCTGGCATCGCGACCGTCGAGCAGGTCATCAAGCATGCGTTGCGAACTGCGGCTGACGTCGCCGATGGTCACGCCTTTGTTGAAGTTCTGCTCGGTGTACAGATGACCGAGGCGGCGGATGCCTTCGGCGGCGTCCGGCAGACAAGCGCTGGCGAAGCGCCAGGAACCCACCGACGCACCGATCAGCGAACGCTCGCGCGGCGCCGCCGGCAGCCACTCGCCGAACAACGCCAGATCCAGCCCCTGAATCCCCAGCGCCTTCGGCCCACCGGCAGCACCGGGCAGGGTGCCGACGTCGGCGGCGTTCAGGCCTTGGGCACGAATGCGCGCCATGGCCCGGGGGCCGGCCTTGAGGGTGAGGGAAGGGAACTTGATGTGAATGGCGGTCATACCGGTCTCGATCGTTAGCAAGCGAAAGATTATAAGCACATGTTGCCGTGGCTGCAGGAGCAGACCCCATGATGGCCATTCAGTTTCAGTTAAGTTCGCACCGTTAAGGTGCCGCCCGTAGCGACACATAAAAATACGGAGACACCATGAAAACCCTGACTGCCCTGACCATTGCCTCCATCATCGGCCTCACCGCCGGCACCGTTCGCGCCCGCGATCTCGGCCCGGATGAAGCCCTGCGCCTGCGCGACGCTGGTACTATCGTCTCCTTCGAGAAGCTCAACGCCACCGCGTTGGCCAAACACCCGGGTTCGACGATCACCGACACCGAGCTGGAAGAGCAGTACGGCAAGTACATCTACCAGATCGAACTGCGTGATCCGCAGGGGCTGGAATGGGACCTGGAACTGGACGCGGTGAGCGGGCAAGTGCTCAAGGATCATCAGGATACGTAATGAAGGTGAATGTTCGCGCCACCCGCCGTACGGCATTGGCGCTGGTGATGTTTTGCTCGACGGCGATGGCCCGCGACCTGGGGCCCGACGAAGCCCTCAATCTGCGCAAGCAGGGCGTGATCCTGCCGCTGGAGCAAGTGCTGCAGCAGGCGATGGACCGTTATCCCGGCGCGAAACTGCTGGAAGTCGAGCTGGAAGAAAAACACGACGTCTACATTTATGAAGTCGAGTTGCTGACCGTCGAAGGTGTGGCCCGTGAGCTGCACCTGAAGGCCGACACCGGTGAACTCGTGAAAGACAAGGAAGATTGACCGATGCGCTTGCTTCTGGTGGAAGACCACGTACCGCTGGCCGACGAACTGCTGGCCGGCCTGCAACGCCAAGGCTACGCGGTGGACTGGCTGGCGGACGGACGCGATGCGGTCTATCAGGGCAGCAGCGAGCCCTACGACCTGATCGTCCTCGACCTCGGTCTGCCCGGCGTGCCGGGGCTTGAGGTGCTGGCGCAATGGCGCGCCGGCGGTCTGACGATTCCGGTGCTGATCCTTACCGCCCGTGATTCCTGGGCCGAGCGCATCGAAGGCCTGAAGGCCGGTGCCGACGATTACCTGACCAAACCCTTCCACCCGGAAGAACTGTATTTGCGCATCCAGTCGCTGCTGCGCCGCTCCAAGGGCCAGGCCAACCAGCCGACGCTCAAGGCCGCCGGTCTGCACCTGGACGAGGGCCGTCAGTGTGTCGTGCGCGACGGTGCCGATATTCAGCTGACCGCCGCCGAATTCCGTCTGTTGCGCTACTTCATGCTGCACCCGGAGCAGATCCTCTCCAAAAGCCACCTCGCCGAACACCTCTACGACGGCGAGACCGAGCGCGATTCCAACGTGCTGGAAGTCCACGTCAATCACCTGCGGCGCAAGCTCGGCAAGAGCGTGATCGAAACCCGTCGCGGCCAGGGTTATCTGTTTGGCGGACAGGCTTCGTGAGATCGATCCAGCGCCGCTTGAGCCTGGGGTTGATCAGTGTGCTGGTGGTCGTCGGCGTGCTGCTGGCGCAAACCAGTCTGTGGCTGTTCGAAGTGGGGTTGCAGCGCTATCTCGAAGCCGGCTTGCGTAACGACAGCGAGAGCCTGCTGGTGGCGCTGGTTCGCGGCCCGCAAGGCTTGCAGCTGGATGAGCGGCACTTGTCGCCGGCCTACCAGCGACCGTTTTCCGGGCATTACTTCCGCATCGATTTCGCCGACAGCCATTGGCGCTCCCGCTCGTTGTGGGATCAGGATCTGCCGCTGCTCGAACGCTCCGGCCTGCACAGCAACCTGCAACTGGGGCCGGACGGCCAGCAATTGCTGGTGCTGCGTTCGGACTATCGACGGCTCGGCCAGTCGATTTCCATCAGCGTGGCCCAGGATTACACGCCGGTGCGCGAGAGCTTCCAGCGCATGCGCCAGATCGGTCTCGGCCTCGGGCTGGCCGGGTTGCTGCTGATTCTGTTGCTGCAACGCCTGACCGTGCGCCGCGCGTTGCGTCCGCTGGAAAAGGCTCGTGAACAGATCGCCCAGTTGCAGCAGGGCCAGCGTTCACAACTCGATGAACAAGTACCGGCGGAACTGGAGCCGCTGGTGGCGCAGATCAACCATTTGCTGGCGCACACCGAAGACAGCCTCAAGCGCTCGCGCAATGCCCTGGGCAATCTCGGGCACGCGCTGAAAACCCCGTTGGCGGTGCTGCTCAGTCTGGCGTCGAGTGAAAGGCTCGACGCGCATCCGGAACTGCGCAAGATTCTCAAGGAACAACTGGAGCAGGTTCAGCAACGGCTGAACCGCGAGCTCAACCGTGCGCGGCTCTCTGGCGATGCGTTGCCGGGAGCGCTGTTCGATTGCGACGCCGAGCTACCGGGGCTGCTGTCGACGTTGAATATGATCCATGGCGAGCACCTGGAGCTGAGTTATGTGGCCCCGCGGGGCCTGCAATTGCCGTGGGATCGTGAGGATCTGCTGGAACTGCTCGGCAACCTGCTGGACAACGCCTGCAAGTGGGCGGATGCCGAGGTGCGGCTGAGCGTGGTCGAGACGGCTGAAGGTTTTGTGCTGAGCGTGGAGGATGACGGGCCGGGGATTCCCGAGGCGCAGCGGGCTCAGGTGTTCAGCCGTGGGACGCGGCTGGATGAGCAGACCCATGGGCATGGGTTGGGGCTGGGGATTGTGCGGGATATTGTCGAGACGTGGGGTGGGGTTTTGGTGTTGGGCGAAAGCGAGTGGGGTGGGTTGAAGGTGGAGATTCAGTTGCCTCGGCGGTAGCCTTCAAGAGCCCCCCTCACCCTAACCCTCTCCCGGAGGGAGAGGGGACTGACCGAGTTGGTTTTCCGAGCTACACCGACCTGAAAGTCTTCAGTCGAACTCAGGTTTTGAACACCTTGGAGATCTGCTCCCTTTCCCCCTCGCCCCCTTGGGGGAGAGAGCTGGGGTGAGGGGGTAAGCTCTTGATCTTCAGCAATCCCGAGTCAAACCCGAAACTGATCCATCAAACTCTGCTGCTGATTCGCCAGGCTATTGAGCGACTGACTCACCCGCGCCGATTCATTCGCCTGTCCCGAGAGCGACTCCGTCACATCACGAATCGTCGCCACGTTGTTGTTGATCTCCTCGGCCACCGCGCTCTGCTCTTCGGCAGCGCTGGCGATCTGCAGGTTCATGTCGCTGATCACCGTCACCGCATCGCCGATCTGGCGCAGCGCGGTCACGGCCTGGCCGACCTGTTCGACACTGCCCTGGGCCTGGCGATGGCTGTTGCCCATCGAGCCGACCACGTCCTGGGTTCCGGTCTGCAATTGCTCGATGACCTGGCGGGTTTCTTCCACCGACTCTTGAGTGCGGCGGGCGAGGTTGCGCACTTCGTCGGCGACCACCGCAAAACCACGTCCGGCTTCACCGGCACGGGCCGCTTCAATGGCGGCGTTGAGGGCCAGCAGGTTGGTCTGTTCGGCGATGGCGCGGATGGTTTCCAGCACGGTGCCGATCTTCTCGCTGTTGGCGGCCAGGCCTTCGACCTGCACCATCGCCGCGCTCATGTCGGCGGCGAGGGTGTCGATGCTGGCGGTGGTCCGGTCGATCACGGTCAGGCCCTGACGGGTGGCGCGATCGGCATCCTTGGCCGCTTCGGCGGCTTGTGCCGCGCTGCGGGCCACGTCCTGGGCGGTGGCGCTCATTTCGTGGGATGCGGTGGCCACCTGATCGACCTGACGGTATTGCTGCTCCATGCCGGCGCTGGTCTGAGTGGCGATGGCCGAAGACTGATCGGCGGTGTTGCGCGCGTCCTGCACCGAGCGTTTCACCTCGGCGATGATCGGTTGCAGCTTGTCGAGGAAGCGGTTGAACCAGCCGGCCAACTTGCCAAGCTCGTCCTTCTTGTCGTAGGCCAGACGGCGGGTCAGATCGCCTTCGCCGCTGGCGATGTCTTCCAGCATGTGGGCCACGCCGAGGATCGGTTTGGTCACGCTGCGGGCCATCAGCCACACCAGCAGCAGGCCGATCAGCGCGGCGAGCACGCCCAGGCTCAGTTCGATGAGGGTGCCCGAAGTGTTGCTGGCATCCAGTTGTTGCTTGAGCGCTTCGGCGCGGCTTACCAGCACCTTTTCCGGCACATCGAGCAGCACGCCCCAGGACGGGCCGCCGGGAATCGGCTGGAACGGCGACAGCACTTTCAGTTGCGCGTTGCTGTGCAGGCTGCTGACGGCGTTGCTCGAAGCGAGCAGGCGCAGCAGCTCGGCGCCGCTGGTGGTGTCCACGGCATCCAGGCGCTGGCTGAGTTTATTGGCGTCCGGGCTGTAACCGGCGAGCAGGCCGGCGGGGCTGATGATGCTCACGGCGGTCTGGCCGTCATAGAGCTTTTTGCTGGCGCTCTGGCTGATCGCTTGCAGGCTGTTGAGGTTGATGTCGACCGACAGCGAGGCGATGACTTTGCCGTTGACCATCAACGGGAACACGATGCTGGTCATCAGCACCTTTTGCCCGTCGATCACATAGAAGTAGGGTTCGATCACGCACGGCTTGAGCGTGGTGCGCGGGCAGGTGAACCAGGCGTTGGCGGCCTGGCCGCTGGGGCCGGTGCTGGTGTCGGTCATGTCGCTTTCCGGCAGGGCCATCGAGGTCACCTTGCCCGGGGTCGGCTGCGACCAGTACAGGGCGAAGCGGCCCTTGTCGTTGCTGCCCAGTTCAGCCTGACCGGCAAACAGTTCGTCCTTGCCGTCCAGCGCGTTGGCTTCGAACACCAGCGACAGGCCGAGCAGATCCGGATTGGCCTGCAGCGCCGATTTCACCTGACGAGTCATGTCTTCGCGCAGGTCGAAGGCATCGAGGAAGCGCTTCTCGGCCTGTTCGCGCAGGAACAGCACCTGACGCGAGAAACCGTGGCCATATTGATAGGCGTCCATGAACTGCTGGCGAATGCCCGCTGCTTGGACTTCGCCCTGGGATTCAATGCGGGCCTGGGCCGACTCGGTGAGCATTTCCATGCTCGAAGCTTTCACCAGTTCGGAACTGTGCTCCATGCGATACAGCGAAAGACCCACCAACAGGGTCACGATACCGGCCAGGCAGAGCCCGGCGAGCAGGGTGATTTTCCATTGGATGGAAAGTTGTCTGAGTGACATGGAAACGTCCTTATTCGATAAATATCTGAGACTTTGCACTGTAACGGCCGCGTTTCGGCTTTCTTTATGGCGTAAATGCAATAGGGCGAATTGACGCATGTTGTGGCGGATATGCCTTGTTCAGCGGATTGATCATGGAAAGTTACACAGTGTTGCGACCAGTCGCTTTGACACTGCGCCCGCGCTGCGGCACAGTGCGCGCCCTTCTAATAAGACCCTCTATGCAAATCCGCTGGCGACCCTCGTGGCTTGTCGGCCGGACTCATCCTGTCTGGCGGTGAATGGCTTTACCGTCGTGTTTTCGAGGTAGTGAAATGAATGCAGTGATTGCTGCGGTCGGCGTCATGCTGATCCTCAGCCTGTCCCGGGTGCATGTGGTGATCGCGTTGATCGTCGGTGCGCTGGTCGGTGGCCTGACCGGTGGTCTGGGCATCGACGCCACGCTCAAGGCCTTCAACAGTGGCCTGGGTGGCGGGGCGACGGTGGCGTTGTCCTACGCGTTGCTCGGCGCTTTCGCCGTGGCGATTGCCAAGTCCGGTCTGGCCCACGCGCTGGCCGACAAGGCTCTGGCGATGGTCGACCGCCAGCATGCGACCGGTGGCGGCAGCGTCAAATGGATGCTGATCGGCCTGCTGTGGGTGGTGGCGATCGCGTCGCAGAACATCCTGCCGATTCACATTGCGTTCATTCCGCTGCTGGTGCCGCCGCTTCTCTATGTACTGACCAAGCTGCAACTGGACCGTCGGCTGATCGCCTGCGTCATGACCTTCGGCCTGATTACGCCGTACATGTTCTTGCCGGTGGGCTTCGGCAATATTTTCCTAAACGAGATCCTGCTGGCCAACGTTGCCCGCAGTGGCGTTGACATCAGCGGTATCAACGTCACCCATGCCATGGGGATTCCGGCGCTGGGCATGCTGGTGGGGCTGGGCATCGCCTTTATCAGTTACCGCAAGAAGCGCGTCTACGACCTGGGGAAAATCGAGCAGGTCGAGCAGGTGGCGGTGCAGTACAACCCGCGAAGCCTGTTGATCGCCGGTGTCGCCATTGCCGCAGCCTTCATTATTCAGTTGCTGCTGGATTCGATGATTATCGGGGCGCTGGCCGGTTTCCTGATCTTCTCGGCGTCGGGCATCGTCAAATGGCGCGAGACGGATGACCTGTTTACCGAAGGCATGAAGATGATGGCGATGATCGGCTTCATCATGATCGCCGCTTCCGGATTCGCCGAAGTGATGAAGGCCACTGGCGAGGTGCAGACGCTGGTCGAGTCTTCGGCGTCGTGGATCAATCACAGCAAGGGCATCGGTGCGTTGCTGATGCTGCTGGTCGGTCTTCTGGTGACCATGGGCATAGGCTCGTCGTTTTCCACGGTGCCGATTCTGGCGGCGATTTTCGTGCCGCTGTGCGTGCAACTGGGTTTCAGCCCGATTGCCATTGTCTGCATCGTCGGCACGGCCGGGGCCTTGGGCGATGCCGGTTCGCCCGCGTCAGACTCGACCCTTGGCCCGACCTCCGGTCTGAACATCGACGGCCAGCACCACCACATCTGGGACACCGTTGTTCCGACCTTCCTGCACTACAACCTGCCGCTGCTGGCGTTTGGCTGGGTGGCTGCGATGGTCCTCTGATGTGATCGTTCCCATGCTCTGCGTGGGAACGCCTCTTGTGACGCGCTGCGTCACGCTTTGGGACGCGGAGCGTCCCGGGCTGCGTTCCCACGCGGAGCGTGGGAACGATCGGCGTCGAGGTGTCGTTCTCAAGCCGCAGCTCAACTTTTGGTTTCGCGTGCCGTTAAAGCCTTTAACCACGCCAATAAAACCAAAAGAGTGAGCCCCCATGCGCCTGAGTCTCAAGGCTAAAGTCCTGTCCCTTGCCGTCCTTCCGGTGCTGCTCTTTGCGCTGGTGATCAGCCTGACCACGCTGTTCATCCTCCAGGAACAGGCGCGCAATGAAGTCCAGCAGACACGCGAACGCCTGCTCGGTGACGCCAAAGCCACGCTGGCCAGTTACGTCGCCGTGGCCATGACCACCATCAAACCGTTGTACGACGCTGCCGCCCCCGGTGACGCCGAGGCGCGGGCGCAGGTGATCAAGCTGCTGTCGAGCATCAAGTACGGCAAGGACGGCTACTTCTTCGGCTACGACTCCGAGACCGTGCGCCTGTTCAAGGCCAACGACCCCGAAGGCGTGGGCAAAAGCTTCAAGGACAACCGCGACCCGAACGGCGTCTACGTCAACCGCGACCTGGTGAAAGTCGCGAAGGACGGCACTCACTACCTGCAATACAGCTCGCCGCTGCCGGGCAACGCGCAAGTGCTGGTGCCGAAACTCGGTTACACCGAATACCTGGCGAAGTGGGACATGGCGGTCGGTACGTCGGTCAACCTCGATGGCATCGAAGCGCAAGTGGCGGTGGTCGAGGCCAAGGTGCAGGAGCGCATGCAAGGCGTGGTGCTGAGCATCGTCGGCGTGGCGGTGATGGTGCTGCTGGTGATCGCGGCGGCGGGGATGCTGCTGGCCAACACCATCCTGCGACCGCTGACCCTGATGAAAGCCAACCTCGATGACATCGCGGCGGGCGAGGGCGACCTGACCCGGCGCTTGACCATCACCAGCCAGGACGAACTCGGCGAACTGGCCGGCTCGTTCAACCGTTTCGTCGACAAGATCCACGGCCTGGTGCGGCAGATCACCGAAATGACTTCGCAACTGACCGGTTTGGTGACGCAGGTATCGGATCAGGCTCAGCGCTCCGATCAGGCCATGGAGCGTCAGCGCCACGAAACCGATCAGGTCGCCACGGCGATCAATGAAATGTCCGCCGCCGCGCAGGAAGTCGCCAAGAGCGCACAGAACGCCGCCGTCGCCGCGCAGCAGACCGACGAAGAAGGCCAGACCGCCAAGCGTGTGGTGGCCGGCAGCATCAAGCAGATTCATGCGCTGGTGGACGACATCCGCAGCAGCGGCGTGTCCCTCGACAGCCTGCAGCAGGACGTGTCGTCGATTGTCGGCGTGCTCGGGGTGATCCGTTCGATTGCCGAACAGACCAACCTGCTGGCGCTCAACGCCGCGATCGAAGCAGCCCGGGCGGGCGAGGCCGGGCGCGGGTTTGCGGTGGTGGCGGACGAGGTGCGGGCGCTGGCTTCGCGCACGCAGATCAGCACTCAGGAAATTCAAGGGATGATCGATCGCTTGCAGGCGGGGACGCAGTCGGCGGTTGAAGCGATGCGCCGTTCCAGCGAGGCGGGTGATGGTACTTCGGCGCAGGCCAATCAGGCGGGGGCGTCGCTGGATGCGATGGCGGATCTGATTGCGACCATCAACTCGATGAACGCGCAGATTGCCAGTGCCGCTGAAGAGCAGACGGCGGTGGCTGAAGAGATCAACCGCAGCGTGCACCAGATTGCGGTGGCGGTGGATAACGTGGCGGATGAGACACAGTTGGGGGCGCAGACCTCGCGCAGTCTCGCGGAGTTGGGGCAGCGGCTTGGGAAGTTGGTGGGGCAGTTCCGGATCTGACCCCCAAAGGCCCCCTCACCCTAACCCTCTCCCGGAGGGAGAGGGGACTGACCGCAGTGTCTTGCGTCATACATCGACCTGAAAAATCGTGTCGATTATGGATTCACAGCCGATCGCTCATGTCGGCGTATCTCTCGAATATCCCCCGTTCGGTTCCCTCTCCCTCCGGGAGAGGGCTAGGGTGAGGGCCGGCTTTTGACTTTGGCGAGCTCAGGGCCTGTCCCAGTAGGGGACTTCGCCAAAACACTCAACAAAAAAATCAATCACCGTCCGCACCTTCACCGACAACCGCCGGCTCCCCGGCCACAGCACCGCAATCTGCTGCGGCTCGACACTGTTCGACACCTGATAATCCCCCAACACCGGCACCAACGTGCCCTCGCGCACCGCCTCGCCGATCAGCCATGACGGAAACATCACCAGCCCCAGCCCTTGCACAGCGGCCTGGGTCAACGTGTCCGCATGGTTGCCGGTAATCGGGCCCTTGACTGCATAGGGTGTCCACTCGCCCTGACCCTGACGGAAGAACCAGCGCTGCTGACCGGTCGCGCCCTTGTAGGCCAGGCACTGGTGGCGGGCGAGGTCTTCGGGATGTTGTGGCGTGCCGGCGCGCTTGAGGTACGCCGGGCTGGCCGCGACCTGAAACCGGTGCGGCGCGAGGATCCGCGCCTGCATGCTCGAATCGTGCAGCGGGCCGATGCGAAACAGCAGATCGGCGCCTTCCTGCAGCGGATCGATGTAGTGGTCGGTCTGCTGGATGTCCAGTTGCAGCTTCGGATAGCGCTCGCACAAACGGCCGAGCCATGGCGTCAGGTGGCGTTGGCCGAACACCACCGGGGCGTTGATCCGCACCAGGCCGGTCGGCTCGCTTTGCTGTTCCTGCAACGCCTGTTCGGCCTCTTCCAGTTGTACCAGCACCAGCCGCGCGTGGTGGCCGAGCATGCGCCCGGTCTCGGTCGGCGTGACCGCGCGGGTGTGGCGGTAGAGCAGTTGCTGGTTCAGCGCCTGCTCCATCAACTGGATCTGCCGGGAAATCGAGGAGGGCGCCACGCCCTCGCGGCGGGCGACTTCGGAAAAACTGCCGTGGTCGAGCACCGCCACAAACAGCCTTAAAGCCTTGAATCCCAGTTCGTTGAGCCCGTGCATCGTCAGTCCTGCTGTGCGAGTTGCGCAAAAGTGTTGTCGGGATGCTCCCATTTATCGCACAGCTGCGCCAGCCGATAATCCGCGCCATCGTTTCCTTCAGAGGTTTTTCAGATGCAGTCGTTTGATGAAGTGAGTGCCGCGCCGGCGCCGGTAGCGCGGCCTGGTTTGCGTTTGTTGCTGTTGCCGCTGGTGATTCTGGCCGGCATGGGTTTGTCGGTGGAGGCGGGGTTGCTGGGGCCGTTGGGTGAGCAGGTCGGGCATTTGTGGGCGACCTTGAGCATCTTCGGGGTTGGGTCGGCGATTCTGTTTTTGCTGTTGTTGTTTGCGGGGCCGCAGAAGGGGCCGGCGCTGACGGATCTGCCGCGCTGGCAGTTGATCGGCGGGTTTCTGGGGCCGATGTATGTGGTGGTGTTGACGCTGGCGACGCCGCATATCGGGATTGCGATGACGATGATTGCGATTTTGTCGGGGCAGGTTGGCAAGAGTGTGTTGATTGACCATTTCGGTTGGTTTGGGGCTACGCGCAAGAAGGTCAATGCTGAGCGGTGGCTGGCGTTGGGGTTGATTGTGGCGGCTTTGGTTTTGATTGCGCGGGGGTGAGTGATGAGTCTGGTTATTTTGTTGGCGGTGGTGGTGTTGGCCGGTGCGGTGTTGAGTGTGCAGGCGGCGATCAATGGGCGGTTGGGGGAGACCGTTGGGGTGTTGCGCAGCAGTTTGTTGACGTTTGTCGTCGGCGCTGTTTCTACGGGGTTGTTGATTTTGTTTTTTGAGCCTGCTCAGGCGGTGAGTTTGCTGGAGGTGCCGAAGTGGCAGTTGAGTGGGGCGCTGTTTGGGGTGGTTTATATGATGGTGATGGTTGGCGCGGTACCGCGCGTCGGTACGGCTGTGGCGACCGTGGCGGTGATTGTCGGGCAGTTGGGGATGGGGATGTTGATTGATAATTTTGGGTGGTTGGGGAATCCGGCGATTGAGCTGTCTTCTAGTCGAGTTTTGGCGATGGTTTGTCTCGGGTTGGCGCTGGTTTTCATGTATCGCAGTAGCGTGCGTCAGGCTGATTGATTGAGTGAATATCCGTTTCTTCGGGGGTGGCTGCTTATGGTTCCGCCCTTACGGCGGGTCACTTTTTCCAAACGCCGAAAAAGTAACCAAAAAGGCTTTACCCTGACGTACGGCCCTCGCTGTGGCTCGGGTTCCTTCGCTCCGGGATTGATCCGGGGGCATCGCCTACGGTTTGCTTCGCTGCACCTCCTCTCGATGCATGCGGCTGCGCCGCACGGTCGCTGCGCTCCCACCCCCGGATCAATCCCTCCACTCAGCCTGCCGACGGGCGTTGCGATCAAAAGCGGTACTCGAGCTAACGCTCATCGTGTTGAGTGGTGGAGGGGTAGGGGGACTAGGTGGTTAGGTGCTTTTCACCTTCTACACTGGTAGCACGGCTTGTTCTTTCGGCCTCAGACAACCACCACCGAAGGAGTCTGTTCCATGGCAGATAGAAAATGCGATTGTCCGGGATGTCGTTGTACGATCAAGGAGGGTGAGCATTCTTATGTGGCGCACGGGAAGCATTATTGCTGTGAGGCCTGTGCGCATCATCACAAGAGTGGTGAGGAGTGTTCGGGCAAGGGGTGTCAGTGTGCGCATCCCAAGTAATCCTAGGTATTGAAAAAGTGGAGCCTAGTCGGGCTCCACTTCCAGTTTCAGGCTGTCGTCGTCCAGGCGTTCGGTGTGGCGGACGTTGCCGTGCAGGCGGCGGCCTTCGACGTTGACGACGATGGTTTTGGCCTTTTCAAGGTCTTCCGGCAAGGGGGCCGGGACGCGCAGGGCGAAGCGGTAGGGGTCGTTTTCGACGGGTTCCAGGCCAACCGGGCAGTCGACGCTTTTGGTGATGCGGCCAAAGAGGGTGTCCAGGCCGTAGTCCAGGTGCGCCGGGCTGTCGATGGTTGTCATGTGTAATCCCCCGAAATAGTCCCCGCCTGCGCGCAAGCTTAGCTGGCCGGTCGCCATGTGACGTTTTCCACGCCGAATTTTTCTGCCATCGGCTTGCTGGTCTTCTGCACTTTCTCCCGGCCGAAACGCGGGATGCGGCCGACCCCTGCGTCGCAGCTTGCCCAGTGCCACGCCTCGGTGTTGTCCATTTTGTCCGAGCGGATAATGAACGACTTAGGCGCGCCGTGAAGGGTGTAATCGATGACGTACAGTTTTGCGTTGTTCATAAAGCCCATCTTCCTCCCTGTGGTAATAGAAGGATCGCTGGGCTCCGGGAAAATTCACTCGGATTGTCCGACGGTATCTATCAATGGCAAGGGACGAGGCGCACTGGTTACCATGGCGCTCTCACCAACCCCGATGAATGCTCGCCATGGCCCTCGCTGCGCCCCCTGATTTGAGTGATACCGATGTGCCGGTGCAGCCGCTGGCGCGCACCTATCCGCGTGGGTTGTTTATCGAGCCGCACGAGCATGTGTGGGGGCAGTTGCTGTATGCGATGAGCGGGGTGATGTGGGTCGAGACCCCCCACGAGGCGCTGGTGGTGCCCCCTCAGCGGGCGGTGTGGTTGCCGCCGGGGGTGCCACACGGGATTCGGGTGGTGTCGGATTTGCAGATGCGTAATATCTACTTGCGCCCGGCGCTGGCGGCGACGCTGGATGAGACGGTGCAGGTGATCGAGGTCGGCGGGCTGCTGCGTGAGTTGATCGTCGGGCTGGTGGCGCAGGGCGACAGCGGCGATGCCGAGTACTACGAGGCACTGGTCGGGCTGGCGCTGCTGGAGCTGAAACGCGCAAGGCGTTCACAGCTGAAGATCCCGCTGCCTGACGATGCCGACCGGCGGTTGATGAGTCTGTGTCAGGCGGTGATGGCCGCGCCGTCGCTGGACATTCCTTTCGAGCAGCACGCGGAAAACGCCGGGGCCAGCGTGCGCACCCTGGCGCGGTTGTTCAAGGAAGGGTTGGGCATGGGCTTCGCCGAGTGGCGGCGGCAGGTGCAGTTGGCGACGGCGGTGGCGGAGTTGATCCAGGGTGTGCCGGTCAGCGCGATTGCCCGTGAGCTGGGTTATTCGCCGAGCAGTTTCAGCGACATGTTCCGCCGGGAGCTGGGTGTCGCCCCTTCGCAATTCGATAGCGGGCCGCTTGCCGGCTGATTTGGCCGAAATTCAGAAGTCCTTGGCCGGTGCCGGTCGCGACCTTTCCCTAGACTTTGCCCATTCCCTTTGTGTGGCGGAGTGATCCCATGAATTACCTGATTTCACTGGGCGTCGGTCTGGGTGTCGGCCTGCTGTATGGCGCGCTGGATGTCCGTTCTCCGGCGCCGCCGACCATTGCGCTGGTGGGCCTGCTGGGCATGCTGGCGGGCGAGCAGTTGTGGCCGATGGGCCGGCAACTGGTCAGTGGCTGGCTGTCCTGAATCCTGTCTTTTTCCTTCGGTGGAGATTTCCATGAAAGCACTGCAATTCGATAAAACCGGCGACCTGTCGTCCCTGCGCTTCGTCGAGGTGCCGACGCCGGTGCCGGATGCTGACGAGGTGCTGGTGCAGATCAGGGCTGCCGGCCTCAATCCCAGCGACGTCAAGAACGTGCTCGGGCGTTTCCCGTACACCACGCTGCCGCGTATTCCCGGTCGGGACTTTGCCGGTGTGGTGGTCGAAGGGCCGCAGGCGTTGATCGGTCAGGAGGTCTGGGGCACCGGGCGTGAGCTGGGTTTCTTCGCCGATGGCTCCCATGCGCAGTTCGTCAAACTGCCGGCCAGTGGCGTGGCGCATAAACCTTCGCACCTGAGTTTCACCCAGGCCGCCAGCCTCGGTGTGCCTTACACCACGGCGTGGGATGCGCTGGAGCGCAGTCTGGTCAGCGCCGAAACCCGTTTGCTGGTGATTGGCGGCGGGGCGGTGGCGACGGCAGCACTGGCGCTGGCCAGGGTGCGCGGCGCGCAGTTGCTGGCGGCGGCGCGGCGGCCGGAGCAGGTCAAGGACTTGCAGGCGCAGGGTTATCAGACGATTCAGCTGGATAAACCCGAGGATCTGGGTGCGCAGGTCAACGCGGTGTATCGCGGCGGCGCCGACGTGATTTTCGACACCACCGGATTCTGGCTGCCGGCCTCGGTGGCAGCATTGGCGACTTTCGGGCGGATCGCGATCATCGCTGCGCCAGTCGATGGGCATGTGCAGTTGCCGGCACTGGCCCTGTATCGCAAGGGCGGTTCGGTGGTCGGCATCAACTCGTTGCTGTATGGCGTTGAAGCCTGCGCGGCGATGCTGGATCAGTTTGGCCGGTTCTTCGACGAAGATCTGCTGCCACTGCCGCAAGGGCTGGTGGAAGCGCCTCTGGCCAAAGGGCTGGCGCGGTATGCCGATGTGAATCAGGGCAGTGGCGACAAGGTCATCCTGATTCCCTGAGCGACACCAATGCATTAGATCGTTCCCACGCTCTGCGTGGGAATGCCTCAATGGACGCTCTGCGTCCGCTCTTTGGGACGCGGAGCGTCCCGGGCTGCATTCCCACGCAGAGCGTGGGAACGATCAGTCGATCAATCGATCAGGCTGCAGCGGACGCCTCAGTCTTCACTTCCAGATTATCCAGCACCCGATTCACCGCCAGCTCACCCAGCATGATCAGTTGCGCAATCCCCAACAGCACATGCCGCTGCGGGCCATCCACCAGCCCGGCGAAGTCATTGGCCATCACCTTGGCCGAGGTCAGAGTTTCGCAGGCGTCGGCCAGCAGTTCTTCGTTGTCGATGCCGGGGGCGATGAGGTAGCGGGTGTTGTGTTTGAGCAGGGGTTTTCGGGGGAGCAGTGGATTGAGATAGTGATCGAGGGCGCGTTCGGCGGCTTCGTGGAATTTCTTGGAGTCGAGGGTTTCGTAGGGCGAGGTGGGGTCGGTTTCGGGTGGATTGGGTGTGGGTTTGATCATGGTGAAGCTCCTATAAGAGTGGAGCCGCCCGGAGCTGTCGCTAAACAGGAAGGTGGCGGCTGTACGCAGGTTAGCGAACCGGTTATAGGCACCCGGCAGACCCGAGGGTCTCCCGCATACAGCCACCATAGCGGAGTTGCAGACGTTGAGCCTGCGACAAAGCATGGAGCGCTGATGCACCTATTTATGATTCGAGTCGCTAAACCCGATCGCTGTTTTTCAGCGACCGCCAAACAATAGAACCCGCCCCCAAGGCGCACAAGCCGGCGGATTCTGGCGGATGCGTAGGCAAAGGCGCAAGGTCGCGTGGCTTTGCGGACATAATCTTCAACACTCTCCAACACTGCGTTGATTTGTGCCCGAAACGACAAAACCCGCCGTCCCGATCAAACGGGGCGGCGGGTTTGTATACCTGATGCGCTGTATTGTTCTGTAGGCGTCAACGCGAGCAGTCTCGCCAGTATGTTCAGCCTTGAAAGGGGCGGGATCAGAACTGATACCCGACCCCCGCGTAATACCCCCAGCCATTGGAACGTGCACGGAAATTACCGTCGCCGAAGTTCAGCTCGCTGCCGTCCTCCCAGTTGCCGCCGTTGTGGAAGTAACGGCCGACCAAAGTGAAGCGCAAGTGGGTGAACGAGTACAGCAAGACGTTGGTCGCCACCGTGGCATTGGCGGTGCGCGCCGGGTTGTCCTTGTGGATGTCCGAGCCGAAATCGAAGTTGGTGAAGCCGATGTAGGTCAGCGAGGCGCCGTTGCTGAATTTGTCGATCGGCACGATGTACTTGAGTTGCGCGCGGTAGCCGTCCCACGAATATTCGTTGCTGGCGCCGTAGTTTTCCCACTGGTAACGCCCGTACAGGTTGGCCGACAGATTGACCCGCGAGTGGGTGTCGATGTCGGTGCCGAAACCGCTGTACAGCGTGTTGGCGCGGTTCTCTTTACGGCTGCCGTGGTCGTAGATCCAGTCGAACGCCACGTACCATTCCTTGAACGGCCCGATGGCCAGGCTGCGGCCGGCGAGGTAGTCGATGGAGATGCGCGGCTCGTGCTCCATGAACACCGGCGAGCCGTGATCCCACACGCCTTTGTCGTGGCTGTTGCCGATGTTGAAGATCTTCGGAATGTCGATGTAGCCGTACAGCTCGAACGGACCTTTGCGCCCGAAGTACTCGTATTCCAGGTAGATGTCGTCGGCCGGTTGCGGGCCGAAGCTGATGTCCTTGCTGCCGATCAGCATCAGGTCCTGGTTGTACCAGTCCGACAGGTACGCGCCTTTTTGCGGCGGGCTGGCTTCAGGGCTGAGGGCTTCTCCCTGGGCGGATTCCTCGGGCAGGGCAGGTTGCGCCAGCGCGGTGTGACTGAGAACTCCGGTAACGCCGGCCAGTAGCAGGGAAACAGCAAAGGTGCGTGCACCGCGACGGCGGTGGCAGTAAGAAACGTACATTCAAAGTCCTTTTTGCAGATCAAGGCCCGAAATGATGGGCCCTGTACGGTTTTGTAACGAAAACGCGGTCATTAGCGATTAGCAAACGTTTGCACAAGCCGTACCAGTTTTCCAAACCACTGAAAAATCGATTGATTCACGGGTTTACCTAGCGATTCGATCAACTCCCCGCAAAAGCGCCTCAAATCGTCCTCAAGCCCTTGCTCAGAACGGCCGGAAGTATCGACGCAGGGCCTTATCGCACAAAAGTATTAACACTATTTAACCGGTGCCCCATCGCAGGGCATCAACTAGCGTGTGTCTGGAATGGGACGGTTTATCTGATGACCGTCATACGCTTGATACGCGTGTTGGATCTTGCCGCAGTTGCACGCCTTCAAGGACGAAATCGGCCACGAAAGGAGTAACCCGTGGAAGCAAGGTTTGGTGTCGCCCTCGTTTCGCGTTTTTCCCCACTGTCCCTTGCTGTGCATCTGAGCGTCGCCGGACTCTTGTTCGGTGGTGTCAGCGAGCAGGCGTTCGCCACCTGCTCGGCGGCGGGCTCCACGATTACCTGTTCGGGCGTGCCGACCCTGCCGCTGTTTCTCAATGACTACAGCAGTGCCACCAGCGGCCTGACGGTCAACGTCAACTCGGGCGCGCAGATGAATGCGACGCTGGGCGGCAAGGTCATCAACCTGACCGGGGCCAATATCAACCTGAACAACTCCGGCACCGTCGACCCGGCCTTGCTGGGCCTGGTGTCGATCCTCAGTGGCGGTGCATTCATCGGCACCGGCGCGACCAGCACGGTCAGCGTGGTCAACAATGCCAGCGGGATCATGCGTGGCACGGGGATGTTGCTCGGCCTCAACCTCACCAGCATTGACGGCCTGGCTATCGGCGTGAACAACGCGGCGGCGGGTACCACGACCATTACCAACAACGGCACCATTACGTCCACAGGGCTGTCGGTCGGCGGCATCACCCTGGCCGATACCCCGGTGGTCGGGGTGTATGGCGGCTCGCAAGTCAACATGACCAACAGTGCCAGCGGCACGATCAACGGCCGGATTGCGTTCGAGACGTCGGCAGCAGGCAACACCTTCACCAACGCCGGTAACATCACTGGCGGCTTGTCGATGGGTGCCGGCAGCACCAACACCTTCTACGCGATCACCGGTTCCAGCGTTAACGTCGGTGACGGTGTGCAAGTGTCCGTCGGCCTCGGTGGCCTGGTCGGCATCAACCTGACCTTCGCCCCGACCGGCACCATCGATGGCGGCGCGGGGGGCACCAACACGCTGATCCTGCAAAACCCGATCGGCGTCGGTGGTGGCGTCACCGGGACCGGCACTGCGTCCAGCGCGACCTACGTCAACTTCAACAACCTGACCCTCAACAGCGGTACCTGGACCTTGCAGGGGCCGTTGGTCAGCGGGGCGACCACACTCAATGGCGGTGTCGCGCAGTTCAACGACAACGCCGCGTTCGGCAGCGGTGTGCTGACGTCCAACGGCGGGATCCTCCAGGCCAGCAACGCGGGACTGTCGCTGGCCAACCAGATCAATCTGGGCGCGAGCGGCCTGACCCTGCAGGGCATCAACGGCACGACCCTCAACGGCGTGATTTCCGGTACTGGCGGCCTGACCAAGATCGGCAGCGGTCAGCTCAACCTCAACGGCATCAACACTTACACCGGCAACACTGTGCTCAACGGCGGCACAGTGCTAGTGGGTAATAACTCGGCATTCAGCACTGGCGGCATTACGGTCGGCGGCGCTTCGAGCATCTCGGCAACGACGCCGATTTCGCTGGCCAACGCGATCACGCTCAACAGCACCCTGACCGCAACCGGCACCGGAGCGCTGACCCTGGGCGGGGTGATCAGCGGTACCAGCAACCTGACCAAGACCGGCAGCGGCAGCCTGACCCTCAACGGCATCAACACCTACACCGGGAACACCAGCCTCAACGCCGGCACCTTGCGCGTCGGCAACAACAACGCCTTGGGCACCGGTGTCCTCAACACCAGCAACGGTACCAGTCTCGACAGCACCGGCAACGTGACGCTGGCCAACAACGTCGGCATCACCGGTGCGTTGAACGTGCTCGGCAGCAATGCCCTGACCCTGGCCGGCGTCGTGTCCGGCACCGGGGCGATCACCAAGAGCGGCAGCGCCAGCCTGACCCTGACCGGCAACAACACCAACAGCGGCACCACCGCGCTCAATGGTGGCAGCTTGCTCGTCGGCAGCAACACCGCCCTCGGCACGGGCGCGTTGAACGCAGCGGCCGGCACTACGCTGGATGCGACCACCGCCGTGACCCTGGCCAACGCGGTGGCGCTGGCGGCGGATCTGACCATCGGTGGTACTCAGGCACTGGGCTTGAGCGGGGTCATCAGCGGCGCCGGCAACCTGATCAAGAACGGCACCGCAAACCTGACCCTCAGCGGCAACAACACCTTCTCCGGCGGCACGGCACTGAATGCCGGGACGCTGATCGTCGGCTCCAACACCGCGCTGGGCACCGGCGCGCTGACCACGGCGGCGGGCACCACCCTCGATACCAGCACCGCCGTGGCGCTGAGCAACGCGGTCGCCCTCGGCGGTAACCTGAACATTGGTGGCAGCGCCAACCTGACCCTCGGCGGCGTGGTCAGCGGCAGCGGCGGGCTGACCAAGAACGGCGCGGCGAACCTGATTCTCAACGGCACCAACACGTTTCTCGGTGCTATTGCGTTGAACGCAGGCACCATTACGGCGGGCGCCAACGCTGCGCTCGGCAGTGGCAATATCACTGTCGGCGGCGCGGCGACTCTCGACAGCAATACCGCGGTGACGCTGAACAACAACGTCATTCTCAACAACAATCTGGGGATCGGCGGCAGCAATGCACTGACCCTTGGCGGGGTGATCAGCGGCGCCAGTCAATTGATCAAGAACGGCACGGCCAACCTGACCCTCAACGGCGCCAACACCTTCACCGGCGGCACTGCACTCAACGCCGGCAGCCTGACCGTCGGCAACGGCGCGGCACTCGGCACCGGCACGCTGACCGTGGGCGGGTCGGGCGGCACGCTCAACAGCAGCGCCAACGTGACGCTGAACAACGCCATTGCCCTGAACGCCAACCTCACCACCGGTGGCGCTAACCCGCTGACCCTCGGCGGCGTGATCAGCGGCGGCAGCAACCTGATCAAGACCGGTGCTTCGACCCTGACCCTGACCGGCAACAACACCTTCACCGGCGCTACGTCGCTGAACGCCGGGACGTTGGTCGTCGGCTCCAACACTGCCCTCGGCACTGGCGTACTCAACGCCGCCAACGGCACCACACTGGATGCCAGCACAGCGGCGAGCCTGGCCAACAACGTCAACCTCGGCGGCAACGTGACCATCGGTGGCAGCAACGCGCTGACCCTCGCGGGCGTGGTCTCCGGTGTCGGCGGCCTGACCAAAAGCGGCCCGGCCGATCTGATCCTCAACGGCGCCAACACCTACTTCGGCAACACCGCGCTGAACGTCGGCAAGCTGATTGTCGGCAGCAATACCGCGATCGGTAGCGGCGCGTTGAACGCAGCGGCCGGCACCACGCTGGACACCAACACCGCCGTCACTCTGGGCAATCAAGTCAACCTCGCCGGGGCACTAAATGTGGGCGGCAGCGCGGATCTGACCCTCACCGGAACCGTCGCCGGCGCCGGCAGTCTGGTGAAAGACGGTGCGGCTAACCTGAGCCTCAATGGCACCAACACCTATGTCGGTGGCACCACGCTGAACGCCGGTACGCTGACGGTCGGCAATAGCTCGGCGCTCGGCACCGGCGCCTTGACCGTCGGCGGTGCGGCCACCCTCGACAGCAGTTCGCCGCTGGTCAGCCTGACTAACGCGGTCGTGTTGAATGCGGCCCTGAGCGTTGGCGGCACACAGAACCTGACCCTCGGCGGCGTGCTCAGTGGCACCGGCCAACTGGTCAAGAACGGCAGCGCCAACCTGACCGTCAACGGCACCAACACCTTCAGCGGCGGCACCACCCTCAACGCCGGCACCCTGACCCTCGGCGCGCCCGGCGCATTGGGCAGCGGCACGCTCACCGTCGGTGGCGCCGCGACGCTGGACAACAGCAGCGCTTTCACCCTCGGTAACAACATCACCCTCGATGCCGGGCTGACCCTGGCCGGCAACAACGGCCTGACCCTCAGCGGCGTGATCGACGGCGCCGGCAGCCTGACCAAGACCGGCCTGGATGACTTGGCCCTCAGTGGCAACAACACCTTTACCGGCGCGCTGAACATTGCTGCCGGCAGCGTCACCACCCTGAGCAGCGGGGCACTGGGCAACACCTCCGGCGCCAACGTCAGCGCCGGCGCCAGTCTCAACCTCGGCAGCAACGCCAGCCTCAATGGCCTGAGTGGCAGCGGCAGCGTGCAGATCGGCGGCGGCAACACATTGACCGTGGGCGGGGTCAGCAGCACCAGCACCTTTGACGGCGACCTCAGCGGCAACGGCGGCCTGACCAAGGTCGGCACCGGCACCCTGAACCTGACCGGGATCAACGGCATCATCGGCAACACCGCCGTCAACGGCGGTACCCTGAACCTCAGCGGTTCGCTGGCCAGTGCCCAGGTCAACGTCAATACCGGCGCCACCCTCACCGGCAACGGTTCGGCGCTCGGCGCGATGACCATCAACAGTGGCGGTCACCTGGCCCTGTCGTCGGGTAATACACTCTCGGCCGGATCATTGACGCTCGCAGCCGGCAGCAATGTCGATGCGGCGCTGGGGACGCCATCGACCACGTCGCTGATGAACGTCGGCGGCAACCTCACCCTCGACGGTAATCTCAACGTCACCGATGCCGGTGGGTTCGGCGTCGGTGTGTATCGTCTGTTCAACTACACCGGCGCCCTGACCAATCTGGGCCTGGACGTTGCCAGCGTGCCGGTCGGTTATGGGCTGGGCGATCTGGTGGTGCAGACCGGGGTCGCCAATCAGATCAACATTCAGGTTTCGGCGCCGAATTCGGACATTCGTTACTGGGACGGCAGCCAGACCATCGCCAACGGTACTGTCGATGGCGGCAGCGGTACCTGGAACGGCGCCGGCACCAACTGGACCGACGCCAATGGTCTGGTCAATCAGACCTGGGCCGGCGACTTCGCGGTGTTCCAGGGCACGGCCGGCACGGTATCGGTCAATGGCACGCAACTGTTCACCGGCATGCAGTTCCTCACCGATGGCTACAACGTGGTCAACGGCACCTCGGGACTGCTGACCGCCGTCAACGGTGCCGGCGGCACCACGGCGATGCGCGTTGATCCGGGCGTGACCGCCACGGTCGGCGTGAACATCAACGGCAGCGGCATTCTCAATAAACTCGACAGCGGCACCCTGGTGCTCAATGGCGCCAACAGCTACACCGGCGGCACGCAACTCGATGGCGGCAAAATCGTGGTCGGCAACAACACCGCGCTGGGCAGCGGTGCGTTGATCGCCAATGCCGGCACGCAACTGGACAGCAACACCGCCGTGACCCTGGCCAACGCAACCACGCTCAACGGCAACCTGACGATCCTTGGCAGCAACGCGCTGACCCTCAACGGTGTGATCAACGGTACCGGCGGGCTGATCAAGAATGGCGCGGCCAACCTGACCCTTGGCGGCAACAACGCCTTCCTCGGGCCAGTGGCTTTGAACGCGGGCGGTCTTATTCTGGCGTCGAACAGCGCGCTGGGCTCGGCCACCCTGAACGCGGCGAACGGCACTACCCTGGATGCCAGCAGTGCTGTCACGGCGGGTAACGCGATCAACCTGGCGGGCAACCTCGGTATCGTCGGCAGCAACGATCTGACACTCAGCGGTGCGATCAACGGCGCCGGCAGCCTGACCAAGAACGGCGCGGCCAACCTGATCCTGAGCGGGGCCAACAACTTCCTCGGCGGCGTCACCCTTAACGCCGGCACCCTGACCGCCGGCAGCAACGGCGCTCTCGGTCTGGGCAACCTGACCGTGGCGGGCGCCTCGGCGCTGGACAGCAACACCTCGGTGTCGCTGGGCAACAACGTGGTGCTCAACGCCAACCTGACCAATACCGGCAACAGCGACGTAGCGCTCAGCGGTGTGGTCAGCGGCACTGGCGGTCTGATCAAGAACGGCGCCTCCAATC
This sequence comes from Pseudomonas sp. GW456-12-10-14-LB2, assembly GCF_002884345.1. Classification (NCBI taxonomy): domain Bacteria; kingdom Pseudomonadati; phylum Pseudomonadota; class Gammaproteobacteria; order Pseudomonadales; family Pseudomonadaceae; genus Pseudomonas; species Pseudomonas sp. GW456-12-10-14-LB2. The sequence goes on along the minus strand of NZ_POHV01000055.1, from coordinate 4,856 downwards.
TGACCCTCAACGGCATCAACACCTATAGCGGCGGCACCACGCTGAACGCCGGCACCGTGACCCTCGGCACCTCGGCAGGCCTGGGTTCCGGCACGGTGACCGTGGCGGGCGCTTCGACCCTCGACACCACGGCGCCACTGGTGCTGGCCAACAACGTCAACGTCAATGCCAACCTGAGCGTGGCCGGTAACAATAACCTGACCCTCGGTGGCGTGATCGCCGGGGCGGGCACCCTGACCAAGAACGGTCTGGCCGACCTGACGCTGTCCGGCAACAACACCTTCAGCGGCACCTTCGACGTGCAGTCCGGCAGCCTGACCACCCTGGGCAACTCGGCACTGGGCAGCAATGCCGGGGTCAATCTCGGCGCTGCGGCGACCCTCAATCTCGGCGGCTCCGGCAGCCTCGCCAGCCTGACCGGCAGCGGCACCGCACTGATCGGCGGCGGCAACACGCTGAGCATCGGCGGCAACAACGCCAGCAGCATCTTCGATGGCGTGCTCACCGGTACCGGCGAGTTGAGCAAACTCGGCACCGGTACGCTGACCCTCACCGGCCTCAACAGCCTGACCGGCAACACCACGGTCAATGCTGGCACCTTGAACGTCAGCGGCTCGCTGGACAGCGCCAGTGTGCTGGTCAACAGCGGCGGCACCCTGACCGGTGGCGGCTCGCTCGGCGGGGCGGTGACTGTGGCGGACGGCGGTCATTTGGCCGGCGCCACCGGCAGCACGCTGTCGGTGAATTCGCTGGTGTTCAACGCCAACTCCAACTTCGATGTCGGCCTCGGTACACCGGTCTCCGGTGGCGGCAACGCACTGGTCAACGTCGGCGGCAACCTGACCCTCGACGGCACCCTCAACGTCAGCGACATCGGCGGTTTCGGCAGCGGCGTGTACCGGTTGATCAACTACACCGGTGGCCTGACCGACAACGGCATGCTGATCGGCACCGTGCCGGGCAGCGTCACTCCGGGCGACCTGACCCTGCAAACCGCACTGGCCAACCAGATCAACCTGCTGGTCACCGCACCGGGCGTCACCGTGCAGTTCTGGGACGGCAATCAACTCGTTGCCAACGGTTCGGTGGATGGCGGCAGCGGCACCTGGGGCACCGGCACCACCAACTGGACCGACGTCAACGGCACCACCAATCAGGCCTGGACCAACAGCTTCGCGGTGTTCCAGGGCACGGCGGGCACCGTCACGGTGAACGGCGCGCAAACCATCACCGGCATGCAGTTCGTCACCGATGGCTACAGTCTGCAGAACGGCACGGCCGGTTCGCTGAATCTGGTCAACGGGTCGCTGGGCAATGCCACCGTGCGGGTCGATCCGAACGTCACCGCCACCGTGGGCGTGGCGCTCAACGGCGCCGGCACACTGGGCAAATACGACACCGGCACCCTGGTGCTCAACGCCGCCAACGGCTACACCGGCGGCACCGCGCTCAATGGCGGCAAAATCGTGGTCGGCAACAACTCAGCCCTCGGCACCGGCGTGTTGACCGCCGCCAACGGCACGGCGCTGGACAGCAACGCAGCGGTCAGTCTGGCCAACGCCGTGGTGCTCAACGGCGGACTCACCGTCGCCGGCTCCAACGCATTGACCCTCGACGGTGTCGTCAGCGGCAGCGGCAGTCTGATCAAGACTGGCGCCTCAAGCCTGACTCTCAACGGTAGCAATACTTACAGCGGCGGTACTCAACTGTCCGGCGGCTCGCTGATCCTGGGCAACAACAGCGCGATCAGCAGCGGCGCTCTCAGCGTGCTGGGCAACGGCACCCTCGACAGTACCTCTGCGCTGCAACTGGCCAATGCCATCAACCTGGGTGCGGAATTGACCCTGGCCGGCAACCAGAACACCACGCTGATCGGTGCAATCACCGGCAGCGGCAGTCTGGTGAAAAACGGCAGTGGCGACCTCGTCCTTAGCGGTGCCAATACCTACAGCGGCGGTACGACGCTGAACGGCGGCAGCACCCGTGGCGACACCAGCAGCCTGCAAGGCGCCATCGCCAACAACGCGACGCTGACCTTCGAGCAGAACAGCGACGGCAGCTACACCGGCAATCTGACCGGCGCCGGTACTTTGAACAAAACCGGCACCGGCGCTTTGCTGCTGACCGGCAACAACACCTTTACCGGCAACACCGCGGTGCAGGCCGGTTCGCTGAACGTCAACGGTGTGCTCAACAGTGCCAACGTCAACGTGGCCAGCGGGGCGAAAATCGGCGGTAGCGGCGTGTTCGCAGGCGCCGTGCAACTGGCCAACGGTGCGACGCTGACGGGTGGCGGCACTGCAACGCCGTTGTCGGTCGGTTCGCTTGCGTTGTCTTCGGGCACCAACCTGGACTTCACCCTCGGCTCGGCCGCCAGTTCTACCACAGTGGTCAACGTCGCCGGCAACCTGACCCTCGACGGCACGCTGAACATCAGCAATGCCGGCGGCTTCGGCACCGGGGTCTATCAACTGTTCAGCTACGGCGGCAGCCTGACAGACAACGGTCTGGTCTACGGCAGTTTGCCGGTGTCGGCGGCCAATCTGACCCTGCAGACCGCGCTGGCCAATCAGGTCAACCTGCTGGTGCAGAACACCCCGGGTGAAGTGCAGTTCTGGAACGGCGGCACCACGAACCCGGACGGCAGCATCGGTGGCGGCAGCGGCGTGTGGGGGCCGGGCACCAACTGGACCGATCCGAGCGGTACTCAGGCGTTGGCGTCGAACGGTCAGTTCGCCGTGTTCGGCGGGCAGAGCGGCACGGTCACCGTGCAAGGCAACCAGAACTTCACCGGGTTGCAATTCCTCTCCAGCGGCTACAGCCTGGTTCCAGGTGCTGGCGGTACGCTGACACCGGTCAACGGCCCGGGCGGCAGCCTCGCGCCGGTGCGGGTGAATGCCGGTGGCAGCGCGGAAATTTCCGCACCGCTGGTGGGCAGTGGCGGTATCGAGAAACTGGATTCCGGCACTCTGGTCCTCAGCGGCGCCAACACCTACAGCGGCGGGACCACGGTCAGCGGCGGTACGCTGATCGGTAATACCACCAGCCTGCAGGGCAACATCCTCAACAACGCCTCGCTGGTGTTCCAGCAGAACGCCAACGGCCAGTTCAACGGACGCCTCAGCGGTGTCGGCGCCCTGGCCAAACGCGGTGCCGCGCGCTTGCTGCTGACCGGTGATCAACCCTTCAGCGGCACCGTGGCGGTGGATCAGGGCGTGCTGCAAGTCGGCAGCCGTGCGGCGCGGGCGTCCCTCGCCGGCCAGGTCACCGTGGCCAATGGCGCGGGCCTGAGCGGTAATGGTAGCGTCGGGTCGGTGGTCAACCATGGCGTGGTGGCTTCCGGTGGCGAGGACGGCACCTTGAGTGTCGCCGGCAACCTGACCAACGCCGCCGACGGTGTGCTGGCCCTGACTGTCAGCTCGCCGACCGCCACTCCGCTGGCCGTCGGTGGTACCGCGACTCTGAGCGGTGGTCTGCAGGTCAACAGCCTGGCACCGTTCACCGGCAATACCGTGTACTCGCTGATCACCGCCGGTGGCGGGGTGACCGGCACCTTCAGCGCCGCCGACCTGCCGCAATACGCGTTCCTCAATACTGCGCTGGTGTACGACGCTAACGCGGTGAACCTGGTGGTCAGCCGCAACGGCAACTCGTTCGTCGACGTTGCCGCCACCCGCAACCAGCGCAATACCGCTTCGGCGTTGATGCGCAACGGTGCGGCGGGCAGCGCGTTGCAGGCCGAAATCATCAACCTCAGCGTGGCGGGCGCACGTAACGCCTTCGACAGCCTGTCGGGGGAAATCCATGCCAGTACCGCCAGCGCAGTTCTCGAGGATTCGCGCTACGTACGGGACGCGGTCAACGACCGTATGCGCCAGCCATCGTGCAGTGCACCGGATGATCCACGCCGCGCCCTGGCCCCGAGCGACAACCAGCTGAGCAGCAACGGCTGCCACGGCGAAATGGTCGGCTGGGCCCGCGCGCTCGGCGCCTGGGGCGAGTCGGACGGCGACAGCAACAGCGCGAAACTGGATCGCAACCTGAGCGGTTTCATGCTCGGCACCGACAAGCAGCTCGACGACCAATGGCGCGTCGGCATAGCCGCCGGTTACACCCGCAGCGATCTGGATGCTCATGATCGTCGCTCGAATGCCACGGTCGAGAGCTACCACCTGGCGGCGTACCTCAACTCGCAATTCGATGCCCTGGCAGTGCGCCTTGGCGCGGCGTACAGCTGGCACGATATCGAAACCAAGCGCGACGTCAGCGTCGGCGCCTACAACGATCGGTTGAAGGCCAATTACGACGCGCGCAGCGCCCAGGTGTTCGGTGAAGTCGGTTATGCCATCGAAGCGGCCGGGATTGCCCTGGAACCGTTCGCCGGCCTGGCGTACGTCAACTACGACAGCGACAAGGCCAAGGAGAAAGGAGGAGTAGGGCGCCTGCGCGCCGAGTCCGATCAGGACATCACCTTCTCGACCCTGGGCGTGCGCGCCGGCAAGGTCATCACCCTGGCCAACGGTGGGCAGTTTACCCCGCGCGCGGCCCTCGGCTGGCGGCATGCCTTCGGCGACACCAAACCTGACGCTGACCTGACCTTCATCGACGGCGGCGCCTCGTTCAACACCCAGGGCGTACCGATTGCCAAGGACAGCGCGGTGGTCGAAGCAGGCGTGGACTTCCAGATCAGCCCGACCGGCAAGCTCGGTATCGGCTATTCGGGGCAGCTGTCGAACGAGAGCAACGACCATGCGATGACCATCAGCTTCAGCCTCGGGTTCTGATTCAGGAGCGAAGCACTTCAGCCGCCCGCAAGGGCGGCTTTTTTTTGCCCGCCGACCCCTCTGCTAAAATCC
>NZ_POHV01000054.1:0-33977 GCF_002884345.1 Pseudomonas sp. GW456-12-10-14-LB2 | reverse complement strand
CGTTTGCATTGAGGGTCCGTCTCGGGTGGGAGCTGATGACAGAGTCTAAGGTATGCAATGCGGTTCAGGTCGTACCCGTTTGCATTAAAACTTCGTAATCTGCACCTCGACCAATGTGCATAGCCTCCCCATCACGACAGGAAGTGAACCCCTCCCATGCGCCATTCCTCGTTTCTTCTGAGCTGCACCTTATTGACTGTCCTGGCGACGACTGCCCACGCCGCTCCCGCCCCCTCGCCCGAGGTGGTGCAAGGATTGGTGAACACATTGAACGAACGCCTGAACATCGGCGACCTCGTCGCCCTGACCAAATGGGACAGCGGCAAACCGATCCAGGACAGTCCCCGTGAGGCGCAGGTGATCGACAACGCCCGCAAGCTGGCCGCCGAACGCAAGCTCGATCCGGAAGACGTCGCGCAATTGATTGCCGCGCAGATGGAGGCCAACAAACTGGTGCAGTACGGTTTGCTCGCACAATGGCAAGCGGCCGGTGCCGCGCCGGACACGCCGCGACCGGATCTGGGCCAGCAGATTCGCCCGCGTCTGGACGAGTTGCAAACCCGTCTGCTGCAGCAATACGCCGACTTCACACCCTACCGTCACGATCCGAACTGCCCGGCGTGGCTGGCCAAGGCGCGTACCGGCCTGACCCGTGATGCGCTGCATGATCTGGCCCTGACCCGCGCCACCGGAGAGCTGTGCATTCGGCCGCTGGTGCCCTAGAACAAGGGTCTTGGCATTCATTGCTGGCGTCGATAGTCACCATCAGTTCAATGAAGTTCTCATAAAAAATCCGCGGCGTAACATCGGCTCCATACCAAACAAACAACACCCCTGGAGCACACGATCATGAAACGCCAAATCCTTCTCGGCATCGCTTTCTCGGTTCTCGCAGTCAACGCTTTCGCAGCCAAACCCGCCCACACCATGATCGCCGAAGGCGGTTCGGATCGGTTGATTGAAAGTCGCTTGGCCGAGGGTGGTTCGGATCGTCTGATCGAACGCCGTGTGGCTGAAGGTGGCGCTGATCGTTTGATCGAACGCCGTGTGGCTGAAGGTGGCGCTGATCGCTTGATCGAACGCCGCGTCGCATGAATCAAATGCTCTACCGCTGCACAAACAAAAAGCCCGGCCTGATCAGCCGGGCTTTTTCACGTCCAACCGGTGCTTATTGCACGGTTTTCAGTTTGACCACGTCACCGGAGACCTTGGTGGTGTAGCCGCTCAGGACCCATGCCCAGAACCAGTTTTCCTGAATCTGAGTGTTGATCATGGCATCGCCGCCCTTGGCCTGGATGGCGGCCTCTTGCGCACGGACGAAACGGCTGTTCTGCCGGATCGGGATCACGCCGAACAGCATCAGGCCGGTGGCAGTGGCTTCGCTGTGGCCAATCACGGTGTATTGGCTGCTGTCGTAATGTCTGGTGTTCATCGGCGTGCCGGTGCAACCTGCCAGAACCACACCGAACAGTGCGGCGGCGACTACTTTGCTGAGGTATTTCACTGCGAGACTCCATGGGTAAACGCCCGGGATCCGTCTCTCGGGCGGCGCACACTTTACCGAACGCAGTGGCTCATTGATATCGGCCTCGGCAGACTTTCATCAAACGCCTTGCTGGCAGCCCGTCCGCGATGTCGCATACCATGGCGCCACTCCAATAAAGACAGACATTTCTCCATGCTCAAAGCCAGTCTGCGCAGCCACCTGACCCTTTGGTTTGCCGGTTTGTCTCTGCTGACGCTATTGAGCGTGGGCTTTTACGTCGGTGATATCGCCACTGAGCAAATGAAACGCGCCAGCGGCAATGCGCTGCTGAGTACCGCGCGGTCGGCGGCGACACTGCTGGGCGAGCAGTTGCGCGAGCGGCAACTGGAGGTCTATCTGCTCAGCCGGGCGCCGCATCTGGAACGCGGCGATCTGGACAATCCGGCAATTCTCAAATCGATGCAGCTGCGCACCGAAGCCCGCTCCGAATATGCGTGGATGGGGGTGACCGATGCTCAGGGGCGTGTGCATCAGGCAGTCAACGGTTTGCTGGTAGGTCAGGTCGTGCTACAGCGCCCATGGTTTCAGGCCGGTCTGCGCGGGGAATACACCGGCGATCCGCACGAAGCCGTTTTGTTGGCGAAACTGTTGCCAGGTCTGCCCAACGGCGAGCCACTGCGCTTCATCGACTTCGCCGCGCCCATCCGCAACGCCGATGGCCAGGTGATCGGTGTGCTCGGCGCCCATGCGCACTGGAGCTGGGTCACGCACATCGTCGAATCGGCAGCGATGTCGCACAAGGGCGCGGAGCCGGATATAGAAGCGCTGATCATCGATCACGACGGCAAGGTGCTGTACCCGGAAGCGCTGGTTGGCCAACAAATGCCGGCCAAGGATCCGAAGTCCCCAGGCTGGGTCGTCGGCAACGGGTACCTGACCAGCGAGGTGACTGTGCCGACGCCTACGGGCACCGCGCTGTCGTGGTCGATTGCCGTGCGTCAACCACTGGACACTGCGCTGCAACCGGCGCGACTGCTGTTTTATAAATTGCTGTTGCTGGGGGTTTTCGCCGCCGTGGCATTCGGACTGGTAGCGTATTACCTGGCGCTGTACCTGAGCCGACCCATCGAGCACCTCGCGCGTTCAGCCCAGAAAGTGCAGAACAACCAGCCTGGTGCGTACTTTCCGCTCCGGCATCCCGTGCGGGAAATTGCCCAGCTCGGCCAGTCGATCGATGCCATGACTCAGTCGCTGCTCGCCAAGGAACGTGAGCTGCAGGAGACCAACGCATCGCTCGAAGCCACCGTCGCCCAACGCACGGCGGCCCTGACCCTGGCCAACGCCGAGCTGCTGAACCTCGCTACTCACGATGGCTTGACCGGTGTCTACAACCGCCGCCGCTTCGACGAAAAACTCACAGAATACAGCCTGTTGTTTCGTCGTACCGGGCGGCCGTTTGCATTGCTTCTGATTGATGCCGATCACTTCAAGCACATCAACGACACTCACGGCCATGCAGCCGGCGACGACGTACTGCAGCAATTGGCGCAGCTGATCCAGATCAGCATCCGGAGCACGGATTTTGTCGCCCGTTACGGAGGCGAAGAATTTGCGGTGCTGCTGCCGGAAATCGCCAAGCCCGATACGCCTGATATCGTCGCCGAGAAGATTCGGTCAGCGATTGCCGAGGCGACCTTTCCAGCGGCCGGCGCGGTGACAGTCAGCATCGGTGTCGGCCTGGCCGACCCGGCCGACAACGCTCCGACAGCACTGCTCAAACGTGCTGATCAACAGTTGTATCAGGCGAAAGCCGAGGGTCGTAATCGCGTAGCCTGCCAGACGTCACTCACCGAAGTTAACGGACTCGGCTGACCCGCGATTGAATCAGGTGTTGGTCTTCAATCGGGTCCAGAACCGTGTCATCAACCGGGCAATCGCTGCTGGCAGTTCTTCACAGTGAACGGGAAGTGCATTGCGCAGCTCCCGCACAGACGCTTCATTGCTGAGAAAAAGTCTGAAGATACGCCAACAAATTATCGATCTTCTCTTCATCACTCAGCCCCCAAAAGATCATCCGCGTCCCCGGCACCACGCCCTTCGGATCCTTCAGATAGTTCGTCAGCGTTTCACGATCCCAGGTCAGGCCGGAGTTTTTCATCGCGTCGGAATACACGTAATTCGCCGACGTCCCCGCCGGGCGGCCGATGATGCCGTTGAGTTCCGGGCCGAAACCCGGGCGGGCGGATTCGCCGACCTGGTGGCAGCCGCCGCACAGGCGCGGGAAGATTTTGGCGCCGGCCTCGGCGTCACCGGCAGCCAGTATTGGCGTGCTGAACAGGCCTGCGTTGAGGACCAGGGCGAGCGTCAATACAGCGTTTTTCATCAGGGATTTCCAGATCTTCGGCGGCGCCAAGGGTAATCGCGCGCGGCAAGTTGCGCTACAGGTAGGCGCCCACGACCTGACGAACTTTGAGCAAGGCTTGACGCAGGGCAAGCATGTCCACCGATCCCAGCGCCAGGCGAATCGCGTGCGGCACATGGGTGGACACGGTGAAGGGTTCTGCGGTGGTGACGGAAACCTGCTCGTGCATCAACTCGACCACGATGTGGTCGGCCCGCACATCTTCCGGCAGCGGCAACCAAAGGAAATACGAAGAGGGATGGCTGACGGTCGGGAGACCTTCGAGGATCTGAGCAGCCAGTGCTTGCCGGGCTTGGGCGTCGCTGCGCTTTTGTGCTTCGAGGAAGGTGACGGTGCCGTCGTCGAGCCAGCCGCAGGCGATGGCGGTCATCACGCCGGGGGTGTTCCAGGTGGTGGCGCGGATGATCCGCTCCAGCGCCGCCACCTGCTCGACCGGCGCGGCAATGAAGCCGACACGCAGGCCGGTGGCGATGTTTTTCGACAGGCCCGAAACGTAGACCGTGCGCTCCGGCGCCAGATCGGCCAACGGCGGTGGTGGGCTATCGACCAGAAAGGCGTAGGCCGCATCTTCGATGATCGTCAGATCATGCCGGTGGGCAATCGCGATCAAATCCTCGCGCTGTGCCAGAGGCATTACCCAGCCCAATGGATTGTGCAGGGTCGGCATGCTGTACACGGCACGCACCGGTCGTTGGCGGCAGAGTTTGTCGAGGGCCGCCAGATCGGGGCCCTGCTCATTGACGGGAATCGCCACCACTTCCAGGTGCAGCGCTTCGGCCAGTACTTTGAATCCGGAGTAGGTCAAGGCGTCGGCGGCGATCACATCACCGGGTTTGAGCAGCGCCATCAGCGTTACCGCCAGCCCTTGCTGGGCGCCGTTGACGATCAACACCTGCTCGGCGTCGACACTCAAACCCCGTGTTTGCAGGTGCCGCGCCACCGAGGCCCGTTCATACTGGCGACCGGCGTGGGGCTGATAGCGCAGCAGCGCCTCGAGGTCGCCGGACAGCGCCAGTTGCCGCAACGCGGTGCGCAGCAGCTCGGCCTGCCCCGGCAATGACGGGTAGTTGAAGTTCAGATCGATCATGCCGACCGCGACGTCCTTCTGGTCAATCCCCTGCCCCGGCAACAACGACGTTTCCCGCACAAACGTGCCGCGCCCGGCTTCGCCGCTGACCAGGCCCATGGCCTCAAGCTCGGCGTATACGCGCGAGGCGGTGACCAGCGCCAGCCCTTCGTTCGCTGCCAGTTGCCGGTGAGTCGGTAAGCGAGTGCCGGGCAAAAGGCGACCGGAGCGAATGTCGGCGGCATAGGTGTCGACGAGGGTCTTGTAACGGGAGCGCGGCATGTCGGGCTGTATCCATGACAATTCTTTGATTGTGCTGATTCTCGTCCCTAGGATTGTTTCAACGCAACCCACCACTGAGCGCAATGCGTATGGAACGAACCACCCAACTCGGCACCCCGGCCCTGGAAAAAACCAGCGGCTGGATCAATGGCTTTATCGGCGTCGTGATCTTCAGCGGCTCGCTGCCTGCCACGCGGCTGGCGGTGCTGGAATTCGACCCGGTGTTTCTCACCGTCATCCGCGCGACCATCGCCGGCGCCCTGGCGTTGTGCCTGTTGTGGCTGTTTCGCGAACGGCGTCCGGCGCGGGATCAGTGGTTGTCGTTGCTGATCGTCGCGCTGGGCGTGGTTGTGGGTTTCCCGTTGTTAACGGCCCTGGCGCTGCAATACGTGACGTCGGCGCATTCCATTGTGTTTGTAGGACTACTGCCGCTGGCGACGGCGATTTTCGGCGTGCTGCGCGGCGGTGAGCGGCCACGTCCGGTGTTCTGGATTTTTTCGGTATTGGGCAGTTCGCTGGTGGTCGGTTTTGCGATCTCACAAGGCCTGACCGCCTCGCCCACCGGCGATCTATTGATGCTGGCAGCGATCCTCGCCTGCGGCCTCGGTTACGCCGAAGGCGCAAAACTCTCGCGCACCCTCGGCGGCTGGCAGGTGATCTGTTGGGCGCTGGTACTGTCGTTGCCGGTGATGGCCGTGCTGAGCGTATGGCTGGCGCCCGCCTCGTTCAGCGGTATCAGCGTGTCGGCGTGGGTTTGCCTCGCGTACGTTTCGCTGTTCAGCATGCTGATCGGTTTTGTGTTCTGGTATCGCGGGCTGGCTCAGGGCGGGATTGCGGCGGTCGGGCAGCTGCAATTGCTGCAGCCGTTTTTCGGCCTGGCACTGGCCGCGACCTTGCTGCATGAACATGTCAGCGTCGGCATGTTGGTGGTCACGCTGGGGGTGATCCTGTGCGTGGCCGGGGCAAAGAAATTCGCCAAATAGTTTTCAGCTCGCGCCGGATTTCCATTCTCGCGGGCTGAGTCCGGTCTTGCGCCGAAACGCCCGGGCCAGCGCCGACGGACTTTCATAACCGACCTCTTCGGCGATCAACGCAATCGGCCGTCCCTCACGCAGGCGTTTCTGCGCGAGGCTGATCCGCCAGCTCACCAGATAATCCACCGGCGTCTGCCCCACCACCCGCCGGAAGTGTTCGGCGAAACCGGCGCGGGACAGATTGGCGGCACTCGCCAGCTCGGCGACGCTCCAGGCCTTGGCCGGCTGGTCGTGCATCAGGTTCAAGGCTCGGGAAATCTTCGGATCGGCCAGCCCGGCCATCATGCCCGGCTGCTGGTTGCGACTGCTGATTAAATGGCGCAACAACAGAATCACCAGCAATTCGAACAATCGGTCCATCACCGCTTCGCGCCCGCAGTGTCCGTCGAAAGCTTCTTTGAACAGCCACTCCAGGGTGTTGGCCATTTCCGGGAGGTCGGCGAGTTTCAGCACCAGATAATCCGGCAGCGCTGCCGCCAAAGCATTGCCCGCACCGCCGTCGAAGGTCAGCGAAGCGCACACCAGTTGCGTGCCCATGCCTTCATCGGCGAACAAGCGATGGGCCATGGGACGGGGGAAAAAGATCAGGGTCGGTTCGTTGAGCGAAATTTCAGGATCACTCCCGGGTTTGAGCAACAGCTCCCCCGCCTGCAACAGGTGCACATGCCCGCACACCTGATCGCCGCCGTAGGCGCTCACCCCGCAGAACGTGCCGCTGTGGAAGGTGCCGGCATTGACGCCGAAGTGGCTGAGCAACGTAGAAAGGCGATCCATGACTGATTCTCGCAAGGACAGGTTTGGACGATCTGTCGCATATCCTCGACGATTTGCACCCAAAGCACCAGCCGCGCTCCGTAGCATTCACTCCATCCCCGGCGCACTTCGCACCGGAATTTCGGAGAATCACCATGAGCCGCATCGCCCCTCTCAGCCTCGAAACCGCCACCGACGCCACTCGCCCGACACTCGAAGGCGTGCAGAAAAAAATCGGCTTCCTGCCCAACCTGTTCAAGACCCTCGCCGTCGCACCTGTCGCGCTGGATGCCTACGTGCAAATCTCCGCCACTCTGGGCAAGACCTCACTGAGCGCCAAGGAAAAAGAGGCGGTGTATCTGGCCACCTCGCAAGTCAACGGTTGCGACTATTGCCTGGCGGCGCACACCCTGTTCGCCAGCAAGGCCGGGCTGGCAGCAGAAGAAATCATCGAAGCGCGTCACGGTCGGCTGAATGCTTTTGCCACCCTCGCCCATCAACTGACCGAAACCCGTGGTCATCTGAAAGATGAGCAGATTGCCGCCGCCCGCGCTGCCGGCATCGACGACAAGAAGATCATCGAAGTGATCGCCGTCGTCGCCGCGCAAACCCTCACCAACTACCTGAACAACGTGGCGCTGACCGACATCGACTTCCCCGCCATCGATGCCTGACCAGTGACCGGGGTCGATCTCAGTCGTGATCGACCCCGGCGCGTTTCAGCAACTTCTTGCAGCGCTCGGACAGGTGAAACACCTGCAAATGCTTGCCGGCCTTGGCGTAGCGCTCGCGCAAGGTTTTCAGCGCGGCGATGGCCGAATAATCGACAAAGCTCAGGTGCCGGCAATCCAGCGTCACCCGTTGCGGGTCACTGGCCGGGTCGAACTGATTGAGGAACGGCGTGGTCGAGGCAAAGAACAGCGTACCGTGCAGGCGATAGAGTTTGCTGCCGTCCGCTTCCAGATGTTCATCGGCGTAAAGCTCGCGCGCTTGCTGCCAGGCAAAATTCAGCGCCGCGATAATGATCCCGCACAGCACTGCCGTGGCCAGATCGGTAAACACGGTGATGGTGGTTACCGCGATGATCACCAGCACATCGTTGAGCGGCACTTTGTTCAGCACCCGCAACGAGGCCCAGGCAAACGTCTGCTGCGACACCACGAACATCACGCCCACCAGCGCCGCCAGCGGAATCCGCTCGATCAGCGGCGACAGAAACAGAATGAACAGCAGAATCAAAACTCCGGCCACCACCCCGGACAAACGCCCGCGCCCGCCGGAACTGAGGTTGATCACGGTCTGACCGATCATTGCGCAACCGCCCATGCCGCCGAAGGCACCGGAGACTACGTTTGCCGCACCCAACGCCACGCATTCGCGATCCGGATAGCCACGGGTTTCGGTGATTTCGTCGGTGAGGTTGAGGGTCAGCAGGGTTTCCAGCAGGCCGACCAGCGCCATCAGAATCGCGTAAGGCGCGATGATGCGCAGGGTGTCCAGCGTCCACGAGATGTCCGGCAGCGCGAACGTCGGCAGACCGCCGGCGATGTGCGCCATGTCGCCGAGGGTGCGGGTCGGCAGGCCGAGCAGGTAAACCAGCAAACCGACGCCGAGGATCGCCACCAGCGCCGGCGGCACCGCGCGGGTCAGGCGCGGCAATATATATACGATGGCCATGGTCAGCAGCACCAGCCCGGTCATCAGGTACAACGGCGTGCCGCTGAGCCACTGTTCACCGCTCTTGAAATGCTCCAGTTGCGCCAGCGCGATGATGATCGCCAGACCGTTGACGAACCCGAGCATCACCGGGTGCGGCACCATGCGCACCAGTTTGCCCAGCCGCAACAGCCCGAACGCCATCATGATCAAACCGCCGAGCAACACCGTCGCCAACAGGTATTGCACGCCGTGCTGCACCACCAGCGCGACGATCACCACCGCCATCGAACCGGCCGCCCCGGAGACCATACCCGGCCGGCCACCGAACAGCGCGGTCAGCGTGCAAATGATGAAGGCGCCGTACAGGCCCATCAGCGGATTGAGGTGGGCCACCAGCGCAAACGCAATGCATTCGGGCAACAGGGCAAACGAGGTGGTGAGTCCGGCCAGGACATCGGCGCGCAGACGAATCGGTTTCATGGCTTACCTGACAGAGCGGCCGACGGGCGCGGCCGCATGCATTGGCGCAAAAGAGCGCCGCGGAAAAAGAGGGTTGCGGATGTTACGCAAATGCGCCGGCGTGGGCTAGCAATCGCTGACAGGAACGGGTTGGCGCTCTATGCTTGCGCGCTTCATCGATCAACGGGTTTGAACATGTCACCGCTATCCACTCGCGAAGTCTGCCAGCGCTTGCGCGATGCGGCGTTGGAGGTTTGCGCGCTACAGCGTATTGCGCAGGAATCCGGGCCCGGCCAGATCTCGGTCGAGATCGACGGCTGGCAGCTGTTGCTCGACTTTGACGGTCAGCGCCTGCACCACTGCCTGCAATGCCGCTGCCCGGAAGATCGGGTGTGGCGACTCGACACGACTCAGCGTTTCGGCACCGACCCGGTCAGCCTGCTCAGCACCTGGGAGCTGGCGCAGATCGAGCGGTTGCTGGCTCAGGTCGGCTGAGACCGGATCACCCCTGCCGCAAGTCCAGCAGGTAGGTGTAATAGCCAGTGTCACGTATCCAACCGAGTGATTCGTACAAACCCTGGGCTGTGAAATTGTCGGTGGCGGTTTCCAGCACCAGGCCCTTGGCGCCGGTTTCGATGGCAAAGTCGCGGGCGGTGTTCATCAATAATCGCCCCACTCCACGGCCCCGGGCGGCTGGCGTAGTGAACAGATCGCTGAGCAGCCAGGTGCGATGGGCGTCTATCGAAGAAAACGTCGGGTATAGCTGGACGAATCCAATCGCCTCACCGCTTTCATCCTCAACCAGAAAAATCGCCGATTCATTGCGGGCCATGCGTTCGGCGATGAAGGCCCGCGATTGCTTGAGATTTGACGGCTGGCCATAAAAACCGCGATAGCCGTCGAACAGCTTCGCCACCGCGTCGAGGTGAATCGTCGTGGCGCGCAGTGCCTGAAGGGTCATTGTCACTTTCCTGAGGTTACTGAAATTGAAACCAGCATAGCGCTGAGGAGCGAGTTCGCTGGCTTAATCGCTATATAGTTTTGTATATTGCGAACCCGAAATGGCCAGACCCTCCATGCCGTCCATGAGTAGCATCCGCGCACGCAACCAGCAACTGATCCTGGCCGCCGCCAGTGAAGAATTCGCCGCCAACGGCTTCGACGCGACCCAGACCCGCGACATCGCCGCCCGCGCCGGTGTGCCCAAGGCCAATCTTTATTACTACTTCCAGAGCAAGGAAAACCTCTACGGCAAAGTGCTGCTCGGCTTTGTCGAACCGTTGCTGGAAGCCTCGGCGGTGCTGCGCGAAAGCGACGACCCACTGATTGGCCTGCGCGCCTACGTTGCCGCCCGTATCCGCATCGCCCGCGAGCACCCGGCGATCGCCAAAGTGTTCAGCGGTGAGTTGCTGCTTGGCGGCCGCCAGTTGCCCGACGAATGCCGCGACCTGCTGCACGGCGAAGCCCGGCGCAATGTCGAGTGCCTGCGCAGCTGGATCGACCGCGGGCTGCTGGCGCCGGTGGATCCCGAGCATCTGATGCTGTTTATCTGGTCGGCGACGCGCACCTATACCAACATTGGCTGGCAGATGGGGCGCATCACCGGACGGGAGGTGCCGCAGGATGAGGATTATGCGGTGGCGGCGGAGACGATTACACGGTTGGTATTGGAGGGGGTGGTGGCGCCGCGGGCGGAGGAAATCCGCGGCGTGCTGTTTACGACTTGAAGCGTCAGGGCATGAAATCCAGCGGCAGTGCGCGGTCGCCTTCCATCCGCTCGTACCATGCCTGGAACTGAGCAGGCAGGCGCTTTTTCCATTCCGGTACATTGGCGTAGTAACGGGCTCGCGTGCGGCCCTCTTTATCAGATACCAACATCAGCACCCAGAAACGGTGACTGGCCGCACGCATCAGAATGGCCGCGTTCATATTGCCCAGTCCGCGCACCCACATCTCGATGACCTCTGCATCAGGCACGTCAACCGCCGGGTCGCCGACGGTCATGGTACTCGTACGGTCCACCAGCGTCTGATAATCACCGTTGAGCAGTTTATGCATCGCCTGATCCTCTTGCTGCGTACGAGCAAGTCCAAGGCTCAACAGGTTGTAATTCATCGAAAGTGGTTTGTCAGCCGCCACATAACGACCTGAGTAAAAGACACCCATACCGGCACTGCAATCAACGTCATCGCCATTCTGTGTGACGTCCAGTACACCATTGATCGCTCGAAAAACAAGCGTGCAACTACCCTCTTCGAAACGGGCTTCATCACCGTTCAACACAGCAACACCTTCCAGTTCACCAGAGTTGGCGCCCTCCTGTGCTGAAATTCCAAAGCGGACGTGTGTGGCGTCCTGACGCTTGATGATCACTTCGGATGCCGAGTTCACCCCGTGAGGAATCAACTGCCAGGTGGCATCCCATGAGAACGTTCTGGGTGCATATTTCAGCTCAGTCAGGCGCATCAGATATTCACGAGCCAAGCACGCCGGGTCAGCGCCACAAAGGCTGCGGTTCTTCAACCATGCTCTTTGATCAGCCTTGAGCGCTTGCGGGTCAGCCACATGCGCCAACGTTGTCCGCCAGAGCGCCCCGAGTTTCTCATCGAGACTCGAGGTATACGGATCCGCACAAACGGCTTTTTCAACCGGGCTGGAAGCGCCAGCACAGTCAAAACTGGCAGCGTGGGAGGCGGTAGCAAATACGAAAGACGTCAGCAGCAAAGCGTGACGGAGATTGAAAACGAGCATCGACAGATTCCATTCCTGAGGCGGCGGCAGTATGCCGGGCCCGGGCTATCGATGCTCTGGATTTTTCACTGCTTGCTCGCGGGCAACCGGGCTCTTGTACAAGCAAGCATCAGAATGTGATCCCGGCCGCCGGCTTCACATCGATCCTCGCCACGGAACCGGTCAGGTGCGCCCAGTCCTTGTTGTGTTCGGCGATGATGTCTTCGGCGCTCATGTTGCCGTTGTCGACCGTCGTATGGGCGTCGGCCGCCAGCTCCACGTCGTAGCCAAGTTGATGGGCCTGGCGCACGGTGGCGTTGACGCAGTAATCGGTTTGCATGCCACAGATCACCAGGCGGTCGAAGTCTTCCCGGGGGATCAGTTTCTGCAGATTGGTCTGGTAGAACGAGTCGTTGGCGGTCTTGTCGACGCGCAGATCGCCGGGCGCGGTGTCCAGGCCGTCAGCCAATTGCCAGCCTTCGGCACCGTGAGCGAACGGGCTGTCCTTTTCGTTGTGCTGAATCAGCACCACTGGCACACCCGATTGACGCGCGCGGGCGCTGAGGCCGTTGATGGTGTCGATTACCCGTTTTGCGTCGTGGCACTCGTATTCGCCTGTGCACAGGGCGCGCTGGACATCGATGATCAGCAATGCGGTGGTCATGGTGAGCCTTCCTTGATCGGTCCTTGAGACAGGGGCGGACGTGTGCCCGCCCCCTTTTTACTCTGCTCAGTAACCCAATGACAACCCGGTGTTGCGCCGTGGATCGTTGGCGCCGTAGAAGCGGTTCTTGCCGACCGGTTTGCCACCCAACGACGGTGCACCGACCAGAATCGCGGCGATGTGGTTGGCGTCCTGCGGGCCCGCAAACTTGTGGCCCCAGCTCTCGAGAATCTTCTTCGTGTCGGGGCTGGCGGCGAAGTCTTCGAGGTTGGTTTCCTCCGGCATCCACTGCTGGTGGAAGCGCGGCGCATCGACCGCTTCCTGCAGGCCCATGCCGTAGTCGATGACGTTGAGCATGGTCAGCAGGGTCGCGGTGATGATGCGACTGCCACCCGGCGTACCGACCACCATCACCACCTTGCCGTCCTTGGTCACGATAGTCGGGCTCATCGAGGACAGCGGCGCCTTGCCCGGAGCGATGGCGTTGGCTTCGCCCTGCACCAGGCCGTACATGTTCGGCACGCCGACCTTGGAGGTGAAGTCGTCCATTTCATCGTTGAGGATCACTCCGGTCTTGCTCGCCATCACGCCGGCGCCGAACCAGTCGTTGAGGGTGTAGGTGACCGAGACCGCGTTGCCCCATTTGTCGACGATCGAGTAGTGCGTGGTGTTGCTGCCTTCATGGGGCGCGACGCCGGGTTTGAGTTCCGCCGACACACCGGCCTTCTGCGGCTGGATCGCGTTACGCAGCTTGGTCGCGTAATTCTTGTCCAGCAAGTGTTCGATCGGGTTCTTCACGAAATCCGGGTCGCCCAGATAGCTGTTGCGATCCACGTACGCATGGCGCATTGCCTCGATCTGGTAGTGCATGCCCTGGGCCGAATGGAAGCCCAGATCCTTCATCGGATAGCCTTCGAGAATGTTCATGATCTGACAGATCACCACCCCGCCGGAGCTTGGCGGCGGTGCCGATACCACGTGATAACCGCGATAGTCGCACTCCACCGGGGCCAGTTCACGGGTCTTGTACTTGTCGAGATCGGCCTGGGTGATGATGCCCTTGTTGGCCTGACTGGACGTGACGATGGCATCGGCCACCCAGCCTTTATAGAAACCGTCGGCGCCTTTTTCGGAAATGGTGCGCAGGGTTTTGCCCAGGTCCTTCTGCACCAGTTTCTGCCCGACTTGCATCGGCTCACCGTTGCTCAGGAAGATCGCACCGGAATCCTTGATGTCCTTCTTGAACACGTCAGTGGCATATTCCAGCAGCTCGACGTCACCCTGCTCCAACGCAAAACCGTCTTCGGCCAGTTTGATGGCCGGGGCAATCATTTCCTTGCGCGGTTTGGTGCCGTACTTGCTCAACGCCAGCTCCATGCCGGACACGGTGCCCGGAACGCCGACCGCGAGGTGGCCACGGGTACTCAGGTCCGGAATGACGTTGCCGTCCTTGTCGAGGTACATGTTGGCCGTCGCGGCCAGCGGGGCTTTTTCGCGGAAGTCGAGAAAGGTCTTGCGCCCGTCCGCCAGTTGAATGGTCATGAAACCACCACCACCGAGGTTGCCCGCCGCCGGGTAAACCACCGCCAGTGCATAGCCCACGGCGACCGCCGCATCCACCGCGTTGCCGCCACTTTTCAACACGTCGACACCCACATGAGTCGCCAGGTGCTGGGCGGTGACCACCATGCCGTTTTCGGCGGCGACCGGGGCAACCGAGGCGGCGTGAGCCATGAGGCAGCTGAGCGCCAATGAGGTCGCAATCAGCGATTTGGCAAAAGGTTCGTACTTCATGAGTCGGTCTCTTCTTTTTATAAGGTAGGAAAGCGCTTCAAGAGCATCAGCCAGTATGGTCGCGATTACGGTTTGCGCCTCCCCGATCCGGCAGTATGCTGGGCGCAGTTTTCGACCCCGTCCCGGAGTTTTCCCCATGGCCTACACGTTCATCACCCTGCCCTCGCCCGTCGGCGCGTTGAAGCTGGTCGCGAACGGCTCACGTCTGGCCGCCATCCTCTGGGAAAACGACAAACCGAACCGGGTGCGACTGGGACCGATGAGCGAAGCACCGGACAATCCGGTGTTGATGAAAACCGCGCGACAGCTGGAAGAATATTTTGCAGGAACGCGAAACGCGTTCGATCTGGAGCTGGACTTTGCCGGCACCGAGTTCCAGAAAAAGGTCTGGGCCGCGCTGCTGACCATTCCGTTTGGCGAAACCCGCACCTACAGCCAGATCGCCGAACAGATCGGCCACCCGAGTGCGGTGCGCGCCGTCGGCGCGGCGAACGGGCGCAATCCGATCTCGATCATTGCGCCGTGCCATCGGGTCATCGGCGCCTCAGGCAAACTGACCGGTTTTGCCGGAGGCCTGGAAGCCAAGGAGCGTCTGCTGACCCTGGAAGGTGACCAGTGGTCAGACATCGGTAAAACCGGTGACTTGTTCTAACCGCCAAACAGGTTATTCATCGCCGCATACTGCAACAGCATGATGGTCTTGGCATCGCAGATTTCACCCCGCTGGAACGCCGCCAGCGCGTCGTCGAAACGCCACTCCAGCACTTCAAGTTCTTCTGTTTCCTCTTCCAGACCGCCCCCTTCACTGACCTTTGACGAAGCATCGTACTCGGCAATGAAAAAGTGCAACTTCTCGGTCACCGAACCCGGACTCATGTAAGCCTCGAAGACCTTCTTCACGTCATGCACGCGATAACCGGTTTCCTCCTCCGCCTCGTCGCGTATGCGCTGCTCCGGCGCCGCGCCTTCGAGCAGTCCGGCCGCCACTTCAATCAGCAAACCGTCGTGACCGTTGACGAACACCGGCAGGCGGAACTGCCGGGTCAGCACCACGGTGCGTTGCTCGCGGTTGAACAGCAGGATCGCCGCGCCATTGCCACGGTCGTAGACCTCGCGCGTCTGACGCTGCCAGTCACCGTTGTTGCGGTGATAGTCGAAGGTGATTTTCTTGAGCAGATACCAGTCGTGGGACAACACCTGGGTATCGACGATGTTGACCCGCTCGGCTGTGTTGGACATGACGCCTGATCCTTTTTTGTCATCGGAAGATGGCCATGGTAGGTGAAACAATGCGAACCGCCGACGAAAAAAAGCCCGGCAGCGCTACCGGGCTTTTCCTTCATTGACTACTGATGCGCCACGTTCACCGTTGCTGTATCAGTGCCCTGCGCCGCAGACTGCGCCCCGTGAATCAGGGGTCCATAACGCCGACTGAATTCCCAGTTGTACGGCACGCGATCCTTGCTGGTGCCGTTGTCCCAGTTCACCGACCAGGTCATCAGGCCCTTGATCGGATGCCCTTTGACCGCCAGGCGTTTCATCGCGTTGCCGACCACGGTTTTGTCGATCACGTAACCCGTGGCGGCCGCATCGACGTTGGACGGCAGGCCGATGACGAACTTTTCCGCCGGGATTTTCGTGAACCCGCGGGTGCCGGTCACCAGGCTCTCGGTCAGGTAATAGAGGAAATCCTCTTTCATCGCGTCGTTGTTCTGGGCGATCCACGCTCCGTTGCCGTTATTGGCTTCCGGCACCCAGACCCCGTCGCCGCCCTGGTTGTAGAACTGCGGAGCGATGAAGTCGTAATAACCTTCCAGCGCCTGCAGATAACCGACGTATTTGCCGGAGGTGGTCAGGTACGGAAACTCCGGCGCCATGCTGATGATGAAATGCTTGCCTTGGCCGGCGTAGTGATCCTTGACCAGTTTCAGCGCGGCCGGCAGGACGGTCTTGTTGGCAGCGAAATCAATCGCGCTCTGTTCAAGATCGATGTCCAGACCATCGAAGCCGTAGGTTTCCACCAGACGGATGATTTCATTGGCCAGCGGTTGCTCTTGGCCGGCGCGCAACTCGATGTGCGCATCGGCACCGCCCAGGGAAATCAGCACGGCCCGTCCCTGACTGTTGAGCACGCCGACCTGACGACGGAACTCGGCATCGGAAACGTTGAACGGCTTGAAGGTCGGTATCCCGCTGCCCTTCATGAAGGCCACCGCGACCACGTTGTATTCCTTCGGCACGTTTTCCAGGGCGATGTTGGCGAACTGACCGCGCTGGTAACCGTCGCTCGGGCCGGCCGGCCAGTTGTGCCAGAAGCCCATGAGGATCTTCTTGCCGGCAAGGCTTGGCATCAGCGACGCCGCGTCGCTGGCCTGGTTTTTCAATAGGGTGAAGTCGATGTTTGACATGTTCTAATCCTTCAGAACGTGTGGGTTTGACGTTGCGGGCTTATTTGAAGTCCACATCGAAGGCCTGATAGAAGGCGTTGCCGGTGTTGGCGACGATCCACATCAGGACGATGACGTGATGACCCTGCTTGTTGTCCGGAAGTTTCACGGCGTGGTTGACCTTGGCTTTCAATTCCGCCGAATGACTGTAGTACGGCACTTGCGGATAGAAATCCTCGGCGAAGGGTTGCGCTTCCAGTTGCGCTCGGGTGATGCGTTGTTTCGGGTCCCAGCCATCCTTGGTGATCAGCCAGCGATAACCGCGGGTGGTGTGCGGCGCGGTGTACTCCCATTTGACCTCAAGGGTCTGGCCAGGGGTGACATTGAGCAGCGGCCAGGAGAACGGACGCCCGAGTTTCTTGCTCATTTCTTCTGCGGTGAAGTTCACACAGTCACGTGCGTCGTTCTTGCCGCCACTGAGAATATAGCCGTCAGCCGACGGTACGACGCTCGGGTTGTCGCTTTCGAAGGGCGCCGGGAACGGACCGGCCGCGAGTGCCGGGAAGTTCTTGCCGCCTTCCATTTCATTGACCTGCCAGCCGCCGAGCAATCCTTGCTCGATGGCCACCGCGCCGCGGCTTGCAGGGGAAATGACGCGACCGTGTCGCAGTTGGGTTTGAGCTTGTGGTTGGTTCATGTTTTTCACTCCGTTGATTTAAGAACTCTCCTGTCCGAGGAGAGGCCTTCAAGCTAACGGAGGGGGATTTTTTGTCCACCGGCGGTTTTGTCGCATTCTGCCTTGGCAAAACTTGAAAAACGCCGAAAGCACTGTATAAAAACACAGTACACTGCGACAACGCTCACCCGTCGCATGGCAAAAAGACTACACCGCGTCATTACAAAAACCTGCATTCACCGGCTCAGGGAAGCTGCGCCTCGAACTCCTTTTGATACTGCCCGGCGAGCTGTTCCTTTTGCTTGTCGTCGAGCAGCTTGCCGGCCATCTGGAAGAATTTCTGCTCCTCTTCCTGCAGGTGGTGATGGACCTTCTCCGAGAGCTTTTTCGCGGTGGCCAGCCAGGCCGGGCTGGACATCTCGGTCTCGTCGAGTTCCTCCATCATTTCGTCCATTTCATGGTGCTCGGCGATGGCATGGCGGCTGAGGTCGACACCGTTGTCGAACTCCATCAGCGGGATATAGAAATGGCGCTCTTCGGCCGTTTCGTGAGCCTGAAGCTCAGCCTTGAGTTGCTTGTAGGCCTCGACCCTTTCCGGGGTGTCACCGCTGGTCTTGATCAACGATTTCGCGTAGGTCCGCTGACGATCGTGGCTTTCACGCAGGGCTTCGAAAATGTTCATGGAATCTCCCAGGCAAACGCGTTCCGGATGGACGCCCTAAAGGGCTAGACCCCGGCGCAGCAGCGACGGTTCCAAGCGATTGCTTCAATCGGCTGCGGCGCGCTAGGCTGCCGATTCATTACTACAAGGAAGACAACATGACGTTGCGGATCGAGCTGTCACAGGACCCTACCGAAGAACAGCGCGCAGCCATCCTGGCGCCCCTGCGTGCCCACAACATCGCCAAAGCCGGGCCTTCGCTGTACGAACCGGTCGCGTTGCTGGTGCGCAACGATAACGACGCGATCCTTGGTGGCCTTTATGGGCACACGTTCTATCGGTGGCTGTTTATCGAGTTGCTGGCGGTGCCGGAAGAAGGCCGGGGACAGGGCATCGGCTCGAAGCTGATGAACATGGTCGAGGAATTCGCTCGGGAAAAAGACTGCGTGGGGATCTGGCTCGATACCTTTGATTTTCAGGCGCCCGGGTTCTACAAAAAACTGGGGTATACCGAGTGTGGCGAGATTGTGGATTATCCGCTGGGGCACAAGCGGCACTTCTTCCAGAAGCGTTTGATTGATTGAATTCAGCGACCCTCGCCCGCAGGCTGGCGAGGGTCGCAAATTTCAACGCATTCAACTGCCCGTTACAGACAGGTCGCCAGCCTGCGGGCCAGCGCCCCCACGCGGCGCTGGGCCACAAAATCATCCTTCTGCGCGTAGTAATTCAAAACCGTGCCGGACGCATCCGTGGTCAAGTCGACAAACGACTCCGCCGAGCGCGTATAGACCGTCGAACCGCCCTTCTTGCCCGGTTGCAGATACGCCGCCGCGTCCACACCGAACACCGCTTCGTCCTGCCAGGCGAATTGCACGCACTGGGCCACGACTTTTTCGGGTTTGTCCGAATTCAGGGTCTTGTAAGGGGTTTGCGTGCGGGCGTCTTCCATCGCCGAACCCGCGCAACCGGCCAGCAGGGTTGCCGCCAGCGCTACCATCAGCATTCGCATTGCATTCGCTCATTCGGAAAAAAGCGGACTGTATCACCGCAACGCCAAAAATCGTTCTGCTTTACTGCATTTAGAGCGCGACACATGCCGGCCGCTGCGGCACATTAACGGTCATCAGCCTTACAAGGAAAGCCCATGGCGCCTACTGACCAGCGACACGAACAGGCCCTGAAACTGTTTCTCGATGCGCGCCCGGAACTGCGCGAAGCCCTTGACCACCTCAACCCGCTGCTGGCCCAGGCCAAGGGCGAAACCCAGGCGCAGTACCGCGAAGAACGTCTGCACGAAGCCTTCGAAGCCGAGGCCGAAAGCCAGGGTTTGTTCGCCTGGGAACTGACGCTGCAACTCACCGCCGCGACGCCCGAGGAGTATCAGGCGCAACGCCTGGAAGTGCATCGCGAAGTGGCGGAAATGGCCGGCATGGACTGGCTGGAATATTGCGATCTGTATGGCATAGAACCGTAAACCCCGCTCAAGGACGCTGCCTCGATGCTGCCTTCCACCTCGACCCACCGCGCCAGCCCCGGACATCTTCATATACAGAAATGGCGCGGCCGTGTGGGGCTGGCGCTGGTTGCCAGCCTTTCGGTACTGGCCGGCATGACCGACGCCATAGGTTTCATGGCCAGCGGCGATTTCGTTTCCTTCATGAGCGGCAACACCACGCGG
Source organism: Pseudomonas sp. GW456-12-10-14-LB2 (assembly GCF_002884345.1). Classification (NCBI taxonomy): domain Bacteria; kingdom Pseudomonadati; phylum Pseudomonadota; class Gammaproteobacteria; order Pseudomonadales; family Pseudomonadaceae; genus Pseudomonas; species Pseudomonas sp. GW456-12-10-14-LB2. The sequence goes on along the minus strand of NZ_POHV01000054.1, from coordinate 14,226 downwards.
CTGGCGGTGGCGATCAGCGATGGCGACAGCGCACTGACGTTAAGGCTGATCCTGCTGGTCGCGACGTTCATTGTCGGCAATGCCCTCGGGGTCGTGGTCAGCCGGCTGGGTGGTCGGCGGGCGCTGCCGTTGCTGCTATCCATCGCCGCTCTGCTCTGTTTGGCAGCCTGGCCCTTTGAGACGCAACTGCCGGCCCTGCTGGCGGCGATCATTGCGATGGGCATGCTCAACGCAGCGGTGGAAGAAGTGAACGGTCTGCCGGTCGGGCTGACGTACGTCACCGGCGCCCTGTCCCGATTCGGTCGAGGATTGGGCCGGTGGGTGCTCGGCGAACGGCGAAGTGGCTGGCGGGTGCAACTGGTGCCGTGGAGCGGGATGCTGGTCGGCGCCATTCTGGGGGCGGTGCTGGAACATCATCTGGGACTCAAGGCGATGTTGGTCAGCGGTCTGTTCGCCGCCGTACTGGGGCTGCTGACCCTGAAGATTCCGCGGCGCTGGCAACTGGGCTACATGCCACGCTGAAGGACACCTGCTCGCATCGAGACGGTCGCGGGAAACATCCACTTCGCCGCCCCGCCGAGAAAGCTTTATCATGGCCGCAGTTTTGCTGATCGAGTCCGTCATGAAGTTCGCCATTGCGCTGTTTTCCGCCGCCCATGCGCCCTCCTCGCGCCGCGCCCTGCTGTTCGCCCAGGCTGCGCTGGCCGGCGGGCATGAAATTGTCCGGCTGTTTTTCTATCAGGACGGGGTCCACAACGCGTCCGACGCCGTGGTCACGCCGCAGGACGAGCTGGACCTGCCCAAGCAGTGGCGAAACTTTATCACCGAACAAAACCTCGACGGCGTGGTGTGCATCGCCGCGGCCCTGCGCCGTGGCGTGTTGAATGCCGAGGAAGCCGGGCGTTATCAGCGTGATGCCGTGGCCGTCAGCGCACCGTGGGAATTGTCCGGCCTCGGCCAGTTGCATGACGCGGTGCAGGACGCCGACCGCCTGATCTGTTTCGGAGGCGCATGACATGGCCAAATCCCTTCTGATTATCAGCCGTCAATCGCCGTGGTCCGGCCCCGGTGCCCGCGAAGCGCTGGACATCGTGCTCGCCGGTGGCGCCTTCGATCTGCCGATCGGTCTGCTGTTTCTCGACGACGGCGTGCTGCAACTGGCCGCCGGGCAAAACGCCAAAGCCCTGCAACAGAAAGACCTGAGCGCCAACCTGCAAGCGTTGCCGATGTTCGGCGTCGAAGAGCTGTTCTACTGCGCCGACAGCGCCAGTGTTCGCGGCCTCGGCGATCGTTCGCTGGACGAGGCGCAGCCCTTGGCCGCTGAGCAAATCACCGCCCTCATTGACCGTTACGACCAGGTGATCACCCTCTGATGTCGACTCTGCATGTGTTGTCCCATTCCCCGTTCGGCGACGAACGCCTGACCAGTTGCCTGCGCCTGCTGGGTGCCAGCGATGCGCTGTTGCTGTCGGGCGATGCCGCTTATGCGTTGCAACCCGGCACTGCGCCGCTCAATGCGCTGGAAACCCGCCGGGTGAAATTGTTCGTGCTGGCCGAAGACGCGCAAGCCCGTGCCGTGCAGGTTCCGGACTGGGCCGAAGCCATCGATTACCCGGCCTTCGTCGAACTGTCGATCCAATACGACAAGGTCAACAGCTGGCTATGAATGCGCTGACCGTCGGCGCCCGCGCCATTGAACTGGACAAGGACGGCTTTCTGGTCGACCTCAACGACTGGTCGGCCGAAGTCGCCAGCGCCCTCGCCGCTGCCGAAGACATCGAACTGAGCCCGGAACACTGGGAAGTCCTCGAATTGCTGCGCAGCTTCTACGCCGAATTCCAGCTGTCACCGGCCACCCGGCCGCTGATCAAGTACACCGCGCTCAAGCTCGGCGCGGAGAAAGGCAACAGCCTGCACCTGAACCGACTTTTCAAAGGCACCCCTGCCAAACTCGCCGCGAAACTGGCGGGCCTGCCCAAACCGACGAATTGCCTATGACCGACTATCCAGCGCTGACCCTCGAAACGCCCGCCGAGCACCCGTTCGCCCAGTTCGTGCGCATCCTCGGCAAGGGCAAGCGCGGCGCCCGCGACCTGACCCGCGAGGAAGCCCGGCAAGCCATGGGCATGGTGCTCGACGAAGCGGTCGAAGAAACCCAGCTCGGCGCGTTCCTGATGTTGCTGCGGCACAAGGAAGAAAGCGCTGAGGAAATGGCTGGATTCACCGAGGCGCTGCGCGAACGTTTGCAGGCGCCAGCGCTGAAGGTCGATCTGGACTGGCCGACCTACGCTGGCAAGAAGCGTCACCTGCCGTGGTATCTGCTGGCGGCCAAGTGCCTGGCGCAGAACGGCGTGCGTATTTTCATGCACGGCGGCGGCGCGCACACCGCCGGGCGCTTGTACTCCGAACAATTGCTCAATGAGCTGAACATTCCGCTGTGCCGCAACTGGCAACAGGTCGGCGCGGCGCTGGATAACGGTGGCTTGGCGTTCATGCCGCTGGTGGACTGGGCGCCGCAGCTGCAACGGATGATCGATCTGCGCAACACCCTCGGCCTGCGCTCGCCGATCCACTCGCTGGCGCGGATTCTCAATCCATTGGGCGCACGTTGCGGTTTGCAGAGTATTTTCCACCCCGGCTATCAAGCGGTGCACCGCGATGCCAGCGGTCTGCTCGGCGACACGGCGATCGTGATCAAGGGCGACGGCGGCGAAATCGAGATCAACCCGGATGCCGACAGCCATCTGTACGGCACCACAGGCGGCGAGAGCTGGGACGAGGAATGGCCGCAGTTGTCGGCGCAACGTCATGTCAAACCGGGTTCGCTGGATATCGAGCATTTGAAGGCCGTCTGGCGTGGCGATGTGGTCGACAGCTATCCGCAAATGGCGCTGATCTCGACCATGGCGTTGGCGTTGCGCGGCCTCGGCCAGAGCCGTGAACAGGCTTTCGAAACCGCCGAGCAATACTGGGCCGCGCGGGACAAATCGATTTAACCGATCATTAACGCCCGATCTTTGCGCTTTTTGTTCGAACTCATCGGAATAGACTCGGCTCCAACGATTATTGGTTTCTGGAGTCTTGATCATGGGTTTACTCGTCGACGGCCGCTGGCAGGACAAGTGGTACGAAAGCAGCAAGGACGGCGCGTTCCAGCGCGAACAGGCGCAGCGCCGCAACTGGGTCACTCGCAACGGCGAGCCAGGCCCGAGCGGTGAAGGCGGTTTTGCCGCCGAAGCCGGGCGTTACCACCTTTATGTCTCTCTCGCCTGTCCGTGGGCTCATCGCACGCTGATTCTGCGCAAGCTCAAGGGCCTGGAAAGCCTGATCGACGTTTCCGTCGTCAGCTGGCTGATGCTGGAAAACGGCTGGACCTTCGATCAGAACCTCGGTTCGACCGGCGACAAACTCGACCACTTCGACTTCATGCACCAGCGCTACACCGCCGACACCGCCGACTACACCGGCCGCGTCACCGTGCCGGTGCTGTGGGACAAGAAGCTCAAGCGCATCGTCAGCAACGAATCGGCGGAGATCATCCGCATGTTCAACAGTGCGTTCGATGACTTAACCGGCAACGATCTGGACTTCTACCCGGCACCGTTACGCAGCGAAATCGATGCGCTGAACGAGCGGATCTACCCTGCCGTGAACAACGGCGTGTACCGCGCCGGGTTCGCCACCTCGCAAAATGCCTATGAAGAAGCCTTCGATGACGTGTTTACCGAACTGGATCATCTGGAGCAAGTGCTGGGCGCCAACCGTTATCTGACGGGTGAATACCTGACCGAGGCGGACGTGCGCTTGTTCACCACGCTGATTCGTTTCGACGCGGTGTATCACGGGCACTTCAAATGCAATCTGCGGCGGATCAGCGATTATCCGAACCTGTCGAACTGGCTGCGGGAGATGTACCAGTGGCCGGGCGTTGCCGAGACCGTGGATTTCCAGCACATCAAGAATCACTACTACGGCAGCCACAAAACCATCAACCCGACCGGGGTTGTGCCGAAGGGGCCGAAGCAGGATTTCACTGTTGCCCATGACCGGGACCGGTTGGGCGGGAAAGGGGTTTGGCGCAGAGGTTGAAAGCAGGATCGTTCCCACCGCGTGGGAACGATCCCTTCAGAGTCGTCAGATTTGACCCTGAGCGCCCTCGAACCACGCCAGTTTCTCGCGCAGTTGCACCACTTCGCCGACGATCACCAGCGTCGGCGCATGCACTTCATGCTCCGCCACCAGACGCGGCAGGTCGGCCAGCGTGCCGGTAAAGACCCGCTGATTGACCGTGGTGCCCTGCTGGATCAGCGCGGCCGGCGTTTCAGCTGCGCGACCATGCTTGATCAACTGCTCGCAGATGACCGGCAACCCCACCAGGCCCATGTAGAACACCAGCGTCTGCGCCGGCGCGACGAGGTCGGCCCACGGCAGATCGGTGGAACCGTCCTTCAGATGACCGGTAACGAAACGCACCGACTGCGCGTAATCGCGATGAGTCAGCGGAATCCCGGCATACGCCGCGCAACCGCTGGCCGCCGTGATGCCCGGCACCACCTGGAACGGAATGCCATGGGCTGCAAGTTCTTCGATCTCTTCGCCGCCACGGCCGAAGATGAACGGATCCCCGCCCTTCAACCGCACCACACGCTTGCCGGCCTTGGCCAGATCCACCAGTTGCTGGTTGATCTGATCCTGCGGCACGGCGTGATCGGCGCGACGTTTGCCGACGTAGACACGCTCGGCATCGCGGCGGCACAGCTCAAGAATCGCCGGAGCCACCAAGCGGTCGTACAGCACCACATCGGCTTGCTGCATCAGGCGCAAGGCGCGGAAGGTCAGCAGATCCGGGTCACCCGGCCCTGCGCCCACCAGATACACCTCACCGGTCGTAACCATGGCTTCGCCGTCAATCTTGGCTTGCAGCAAACGTTCGGCTTCGGCGCCCTGTCCTGCCAGTTGCCGATCAGCAATCGGTCCCTGGAACACATCTTCCCAAAAACCGCGACGCTGCTGCACATCGGGAAACAGGCCTTTGACCTGATCGCGAAACCGCGCGGCCAGACCGGCCAGATGGCCGTAGGTCGAGGGAATCCAGGTTTCGATCTTGGCGCGGATCAGCCGGGCCAGCACCGGCGCATCGCCGCCGCTGGAGACCGCGATGATCAGCGGTGAGCGATCGACGATTGCCGGGAAAATCACGCTGCACAGCGCCGGCGCATCGACCACATTGACCGGCACGCAACGCCGATGGGCATCGGCGGAAACTTGCGCGTTCAACGCTTCGTCGTCGGTGGCGGCAATGATCAGCCCGCAACCGTCCAGATCCGTTTCGGCGTAGCCACGCAGCAGGCATTCGCCACCGCTGGCGGCAACCAGTTCGCGCAGTTGCGCTTCGATTTCAGGTGCGACCACCCGCAGCAGCGCACCGGCATCGGCCAGCAGGCGGGACTTGCGCAAGGCAATCTCCCCCCCACCGACGACCAACACACGACTGCCGCGCAGGTTGTGAAACAGCGGCAGATATTTCATTTAGCCGATGACCTCAAGGCCACCCATGTACGGCTTCAGCACGTCCGGCACACGGATCGAACCGTCGGCCTGCTGGTAGTTTTCCAGCACGGCAACCAGGGTACGTCCGACCGCCAGACCGGAACCGTTCAAGGTGTGCACCAGCTCAGGCTTGCCGGTTTCCGGGTTGCGGAAACGCGCCTGCATGCGGCGGGCCTGGAAGTCGCCGCAGTTGGAGCACGACGAGATTTCACGGTACTTGTCCTGGCTCGGGATCCACACTTCCAGGTCGTACGTCTTGACCGCGCTGAAGCCCATGTCGCCGGTGCACAGCGCCAGGGTGCGGTAAGGCAGCTCCAGCAGTTGCAGAACTTTCTCGGCGTTGGCGGTCAGGCTTTCCAGCGCTTCCATCGACTTCGACGGCTCGACGATCTGGACCATTTCAACTTTGTCGAACTGGTGCTGACGGATCATGCCGCGAGTGTCACGACCCGACGCGCCGGCTTCGCTGCGGAAGCACGGAGTGTGGGCAACGAACTTGATCGGCAGCTGCTTCGAATCGACGATTTCACCGGCCACGATGTTGGTCAGCGACACTTCGGCGGTCGGGATCAGGTACAGATCGGCTTCACCTTCGCGAGCGATCTTGAACAGGTCTTCTTCGAACTTCGGCAGTTGACCGGTGCCTTGCAGCGCCGGGGCCTGAACCAGATAAGGCGTGTAGGCCTCTTCGTAGCCGTGCTCGGTGACGTGCAGGTTGATCATGAACTGCGCCAGTGCGCGGTGCAGACGGGCAATCGGGCCACGCAGCAGGGCGAAACGTGCGCCGGACAGCTTGGCGGCGGTTTCGAAATCGAGCCAGCCGAACTTCTCGCCCAGGGCCACGTGGTCCTGAACCGGGAAGTCGAAAGCGGTCGGAGTGCCCCAGCGGCGTACTTCGACGTTGCCGTCTTCGTCTTCGCCGACCGGTACCGATTCGTGCGGCAGGTTCGGAATACCCAGCAGGATCGAATCCAGTTCGGTCTGGATCGCGTCCAGCTCGACTTTACCGGCACTCAGTTCGCCCGCCATGCGCTCGACGTCCGCCATCAGCGGCGCGATGTCTTCGCCGCGCTGCTTGGCCTGACCGATGGATTTGGAGCGCGCGTTACGCTCAGCCTGCAGTGCTTCGGTGCGGGTCTGGACGGTCTTGCGCTGTTCTTCCAGCGCTTCGATGCGCGCGACATCCAGGGCAAAGCCACGGGAAGCCAGGCGGTCCGCTACGTCCTGGAGGTTGCTACGTAACAGTTTGGAATCGAGCATGTCGGTTTCTCGTTATCAAAGTTTGGTCAGGGACAGGCCGGCCCAGGTCGCGAGCAGCCCGCCGAATACGCTGATGGCCGCATAACCCAGGGCCAGCGGCACTTGCCCGCTTTCCAGCAGGCGCACCGTATCCAGTGAAAAGGATGAAAAAGTCGTCAGCCCCCCGAGGAAGCCGACCATCAACCCGGCACGTACCTCGATCGGCACTTCCGGGCGTATCAAAAACAGGCCGTACAACACGCCAATCAGCAGACAGCCCACGATATTAACGGCCAGCGTCGCGGTATAGAAGTGCCGCGGCCAATTGGCGTTGACCCAATTACCGGTGGCGAAGCGCAACAAGGTGCCGGCAATCCCGCCGACGGAGACTGCAACGATCAATGGAACCACTATTTTCTCCGCTGCCGGGGGCTTAAACGATCAAGTTGGGCGAGGTGGTTGAGCTTTTCGCCGATCTTCAACTCCAGGCCACGCGGCACCGGTTGGTAGAACGGAATCGGGTCTAGTTCTTCCGGGAAATAGTCTTCGCCAGCTGCGTAGGCGTCCGGTTCGTCGTGGGCGTAACGGTATTCGTCGCCATAGCCCAATTGCTTCATCAATTTGGTCGGCGCATTGCGCAAGTGCAGCGGCACTTCCAGCGAGCCGTGTTCGGCGGCGGCGCGCAGCGCGGTCTTGAAGCCCATGTACACCGCGTTGCTTTTCGGCGCACACGCCAGATAAGTGATGGCCTGAGCCACTGCCAACTCACCTTCCGGGCTGCCGAGACGTTCCTGCACTTCCCACGCGGCCAGGCATAGGCTCAGGGCGCGGGGGTCGGCGTTGCCGATGTCTTCGCTGGCCATGCGCACCACGCGGCGGGCCAGGTACAACGGATCGCAGCCGCCGTCGATCATCCGCGCAAACCAGTACAGCGCGCCGTCCGGATTGGAGCCGCGCACCGATTTGTGCAACGCGGAAATCTGGTCGTAGAACGCTTCGCCGCCCTTGTCGAAACGCCGACGGGTGTCGCCGAGCAGGCTTTGCAGCAACTCGGTGCCCATCTCGCTGTGGTCTTCGGCCAGGTCCGAGGCATTTTCCAGCAGGTTCAGCAGGCGCCGGCCATCGCCATCGGCGGCGGACAGCAACATCTGAAAGCCTTCATCGCTGAGGGTCAGGTGACGCTTGCCCAGACCACGCTCTTCGGTGAGCGCGCGGTGCACCAGTTTGCGCAACGCCGCTTCGTCGAGGCTCTTGAGTACGTAGACCCGTGCCCGCGACAGCAACGCGTTGTTCAGTTCGAACGAAGGGTTTTCGGTGGTGGCGCCAATGAAGATCAGCGTGCCGTCTTCAACGTACGGCAGGAAGGCGTCCTGTTGAGACTTGTTGAAGCGGTGCACTTCATCGACAAACAGGATCGTGCGCTTGCCATACTGGCCGGCCTGCTGCTTGGCGATTTCCACCGCCTGACGGATCTCTTTTACCCCGGCCAATACGGCCGAAACCGTTTCGAAATGCGCATCCGAAACCTCCGCCAGCAACCGCGCCAGCGTGGTCTTGCCCACCCCCGGCGGGCCCCAGAAGATCATCGAATGCAGGGCACCCTGCTCCAGAGCTTCGCGCAAAGGCTTGCCGCGAGCGAGTACGTGCTCCTGACCGACGTACTCATCCAGATTGGTCGCCCGCAAACGGGCGGCCAATGGCTGGGCAATCGGTGCACTGCGAAACAGATCCATCACGTACCGTTGAAACCTCTGTGTTTATTCCTGGATCACATCGGCACCCTTGGGGATGTCGAACTTGAACTTCGATGCAGGGACCGCTTCGTTGGCCTTCACACCGGTGAACAGGATGTTGGTGCGCTGGCCGACGCTGTCGATCAGTTGCATGTCATTGACCAGACCGTTGCGGAACGACAGGCGCAGGCTGTCGAACAGGGTGTCCTTGGTTTTCGGCTTCAGGGTGAAGTCGATCACGCCGCCGGCCTCTTTGGCACTGATATCGAAGCTCTGGCTGATCTTCGATACGTCGCCGGACAGCAACAGGGCTGGAGTCTGGGTCAGGCGCTCATCGAGTTTCTTGATGGTGGCCTGTTCCAGATCCGGGTCCCACAGGGTGACTTTCTTGCCGTCGGACACCATGGTCTGCTCGGCGGGCGCATTGGTGTGCCAGTAGAACAGGCCTGGACGCTGCAGCGTCATGTCGCCGGTGGTTTCCTGCAACTGGGTGCCGCTGCCGTCGAGGGTCAGCTGGGAAAAATTGGCGGTCAGGGTCTTGGATGTTTCGAGCAATTGGGTCAGGCGAGCCACATCCTTGTCATCGGCGTGAGCCGTGAGGGTGGTCAGAGCCAGTACCGGCAGCAACATGCGGATAAGACGCATGGGAGTCCTCTTGAATACTCGTGGGAAAGTGGACGGCGCTTCATGCACCGTCCATTGCATTTGGATCAGGGTATCGAATCAGTCGCGTACCGGGCCAGGGGCCAGGACTTCGCGGGAACCGTTGGTGTTCATCGACGTCACGACCCCGGCCATTTCCATGGCTTCGATCATGCGCGCGGCACGGTTGTAGCCGATCTTCAACTTGCGCTGTACAGCGGAGATGGAGGCGCGACGGCTTTCCAGTACGAACTGCACGGCTTCGTCGTACAGCGCGTCGGCTTCCGGATCATCACCGTCACCGCCGCCGCTGCTGCCTTCGAAACCACTGCCCGCCTCTTCGACACCGTTGAGGATGTCGTCGTTGTATTCCGGCGCGCCGCGCAGTTTCCAGGCTTCCACCACCCGGTGAACTTCATCGTCGGACACGAAGGCGCCGTGAACCCGGATCGGCAGGCTGGTGCCCGGCGGCATGTAGAGCATGTCACCGTGGCCGAGCAGTTGTTCGGCGCCGCCCTGGTCGATGATGGTCCGGGAGTCGATCTTGCTCGATACCTGGAACGCCATCCGCGTCGGGATGTTGGCCTTGATCAGACCGGTGATCACGTCCACCGACGGCCGCTGGGTCGCGAGGATCAGGTGGATACCGGCCGCACGCGCCTTCTGGGCGATACGGGCGATCAGCTCTTCTACCTTCTTGCCGACGATCATCATCATGTCGGCGAATTCGTCCACGACCACGACGATGGTCGGCAACTTCTGCAGCAGCGGCGCTTCGTCGTGGATGCTTTCGCGTTTGTACAGCGGATCGCTCAGCGGCTCGCCGGCGTCCTGGGCTTCCTTGACCTTGGCGTTGAAGCCGGACAGGTTTCGCACGCCCATCTTCGCCATCAGCTTGTAGCGACGCTCCATCTCGGCCACGCTCCAGCGCAGGGCGTTGGCGGCGTCCTTCATGTCGGTCACGACCGGGCACAGCAGGTGCGGAATGCCTTCGTAGATCGATAGCTCCAACATTTTCGGGTCGATCATGATCAGCTTGGCGTCGTCCGGGCCGGACTTGAACAGGATCGACAGGATCATCGCGTTCACGCCCACCGACTTACCGGAACCGGTGGTACCGGCCACCAGCAAGTGCGGCATCTTCGCCAGGTCAGTGATGACCGGCTTGCCGCCGATGTCGTGGCCCAGAGCCAGGGTGACAGGCGATTTGAAGTTGTCGTACTCAGGCGTCGACAGCACTTCGGAGAAGCGCACGATCTGCCGGTCTTCGTTGGGGATCTCGATACCGACGGTGGTCTTGCCCGGAATCACTTCCACCACCCGCACACTGGTCACGGCCAGCGAACGTGCAAGGTCTTTCGCCAGGTTGGCGATACGGCTGACCTTCACGCCCGCAGCAGGCTGGATTTCGTAACGGGTAATGACCGGACCGGGGTGAATCGAATCCACGGTGACTTCGACGCCGAACTCCTTGAGCTTGATCTCCAGCAAGTGGCCGACCGCCGCCAGGGATTCGGGCGAATAATTGAGTTGTTTCTTTTCAGCCGGGTCGAGAATCGAGATCGGCGGCAAGGTGCCTTCCACGGCGCTGTCGACGAACAACGGCACCTGCTTCTCTTTCTGCACGCGCTTGCTTGGCTCCGGCGCCTTGACCGGAGCCGGGGCGATGACCGGCGGAACCTGTTTCTCGCGCTCGGACATGTGCTTGCTCAGAGCCTGTTCGCGCTCGATCAGACGCTCCTTGACCTTGGCCTGCTCGCGCTTGTCGGTGACTGTCGGTGCAACCACGTCGTGCACGCGATCGTCGACTTCACGCAGTTGCGCGACCAGTTGCTTGCGCTCGGTGCGCGCCGACCACCAGCGGTTGACCGCGCCCTGGAACAGTTCGAACAGGTCGAGCGTGATCTTGCCGGTGATGTCCATCACCTTGAACCACGACAGGTCGGTGAACACCGTCAGGCCGAACAGGAACAGCGCGATGAACAACAACGTGCTGCCCTGAATGTTCAGGGCATTACGGGCCAGATCACCAAGGCTTTCGCCCAGCGCACCACCGGCACCAGCCGGCAGACCGGTGGCGGCATGGAAATGAATGTGTGCCAGCGCAGCGCCGGACAACACCAGAAACACCAGGCCGATCAGGCGCCAGGAGAACAGCCAGCCGCTCCACTGCCACGGCTCGTGACGCTGACGGAAGATCTGATACGCCTTGATCGCCAGCAGCAACGGGAAGATGTAGGCGAAATAACCCAGCACCATGAACAGGATGTCGGCGCTGTAGGAACCGGCCGGACCGCCGAAGTTCTGCACGTCGTCGATCTTGCTGTTGTGGCTCCAGCCCGGATCATCCTTGCCGTAGGTCAGCAACGCCATCATCAGGAACAGGCACAAGGCACCGATGGCAATCAATGCACCTTCCTTGAGCCGGTAGTGCAACTGTTGACGCCAGAGCGGAACGACTGTTTTTGGTGCTTCCGTGGATTTCTTCAAAACGCTTCTTTTCCTGCGCCAGAGGCGCGTCCATCTATTGAATGACGATAAAAAACTGCCCAATCCAGGCAGGTAAAAAAATTGACGGGCGCAACGGAGACTACTTTTAACACTGCGCCCCGCCTTTTATAAACACGGCACGCGGCGAATATTCTGTAACAGCCCGGCATTGTACGGGTTTGCGCGTTCGATGCCATGCTTCCAGGCCCCAGGTTCAAGCATAGCCAAACGCACAACACCCGGCGTTCAATTTGAGCATGCATTACCTTTTGTGACAAAGGCTTATGAGGTGTATTTGATGAACGTAGCGAAGCATTCGCGCCTCATTTCCCCTGAGTGCAACACATTGGCATCGGCAACCTTGCCCGCACCGGTGCAACGCCCGATTACGACCGCATTCGGATGCTCAAGTTGCAGAGGTCAAAACACAGCACCTCAGTGGAGGACATTCGCGTCATTTCCCGGCACACTTTACCTCGGGCCCAGCGCCCACCGCCCTCCCCTTCTGCAAGCCTGGACGCCATGCTGACTTGGTTACAACGCAATTCACTGACTTTCCCGCCACTGGAAAAGGCCATGCGCGATCCCAACGGATTGCTGGCGGCCGGTGGCGACCTGTCCGCCGATCGTTTGATCCAGGCTTATCGTCACGGCTGCTTTCCATGGTTTTCCGAAGGCCAGCCGATTCTCTGGTGGTCGCCGGATCCGCGTACCGTGCTTTTTCCCGACGAACTGCACGTCTCGCGCAGCCTCGGCAAATTGATGCGCCAACAGCGTTATCAAGTGACCTTCGATCAGGATTTCGACGCCGTGATCCACGCCTGCGCCGCTCCCAGGGAATACGCCGACGGCACCTGGATCACCGAGGCGATGCAGGACGCCTATATCGAATTGCATCGGCGCGGTTTTGCTCACTCGGTGGAAGTCTGGGATGAGGGCGAACTGGTCGGCGGCCTGTACGGCCTGGCGATGGGGCAGCTGTTCTTCGGCGAGTCGATGTTCAGCCGCGCGGACAACGCGTCCAAGTACGGTTTTGCGACGCTGGTGCAACATCTGAAACAGGCGGGTTTCGTATTGATTGACTGCCAGATGCCTACCGATCATCTGCACAGCCTTGGCGCCCGGGCGATTTCCCGCTCTGCATTCGCTGAATATCTGGCCCGACACCTTGATCAACCCAATCACGCGACCTGGGTTTGCTGAGCGACTTTTGCGCGCGTGGCTTACACTTAATTCACCAGCTTACCCTTGAGGGTTGATCATGACCGAGTTGGCGCGGTTGAAGTTTTATGCCACTCAGCCTCACTCTTGCAGTTATCTGCCCGAGGAACAGGCGACGACCCTGTTTCTCGACCCGAGCCAGCCCATGGATGTGCATGTCTACGCAGACCTGTCAGAAATGGGCTTTCGTCGCAGCGGCGACCATCTGTACCGCCCGCATTGCCAGAACTGCAATGCCTGCGTGCCTGCGCGCATTCCTGTCGCTCAGTTCAACCCCAACCGTCAGCAGAAACGCATCTTCAAGCGCAACATCGATTTGCAGGTGCGCCCGGTCAAGCCGGCGTTCAGCGAAGAGTACTTCGACCTCTATCAGCGCTACATCGAACAGCGCCACGCGGATGGCGACATGTACCCGCCGAGCCGCGATCAATTCTCGACCTTTCTGGTACGCGACCTGCCCTTCTCACGCTTCTACGAGTTCCGGCTCGACGGACGGTTGCTGGCAGTTGCCGTGACCGATCTGCTGCCCAACGGCCTGTCGGCGGTCTACACCTTTTACGAGCCGACGGAGGAACGCCGCAGCCTCGGGCGCTACGCAATCCTCTGGCAAATCGCCGAAGCCCAGCGGCTGGGGCTTGAGGCGGTGTACCTGGGTTACTGGATCAAAAACTGCAAAAAGATGAACTACAAGACCCAATATCGGCCTATCGAACTGCTGATCAATCAGCGCTGGGTCGTCCTGAACTAAACGCAAACCCTAAACCCCTTGGCGTAAACCCCATTTTTCGGGCACAATGCACGCCGCTTTTGCCTGGCGCAGTTGCACCGGGCCATTCATTGGATACCGAGGGCTTTACTGCATGTCGAAAGAAGACAGCTTCGAAATGGAAGGCACTGTCGTCGACACCCTGCCCAACACCATGTTTCGTGTGGAGTTGGAAAATGGGCACGTCGTAACCGCGCATATTTCCGGCAAGATGCGCAAGAACTACATTCGTATTCTTACCGGTGACAAAGTGCGCGTCGAGCTGACGCCCTATGACTTGAGCAAAGGGCGTATTACTTACCGCGCTCGCTAATCAAGTCGATACAAGACGCCCGGCATTTGCCGGGCGTTTTTGTTTGTCTGGGTTTTGGGTTTGCGCTTGAGTTTTGAGTGTATATCCGTTGCTTCGGGAGCTGCCGCTGGCGGTTTCGCTCTTACAGCGAGTCACTTTTGACAAACGCCTCAAAAGCAACCAAAAAGTCTACGCCCCGGCGTACGGCACTTCGCTTAGGCTCAGTGTTCCCTCGCTACGGTGTCCATCAGGGGGCATCGCCTACGGTTTGCTTCGCTGCACCTCCTCTCGAT
>NZ_POHV01000053.1:0-35643 GCF_002884345.1 Pseudomonas sp. GW456-12-10-14-LB2 | reverse complement strand
CGCGCGGGGTTATCTGGGGTTGCCGGACATGCAGGCCGAGCGCTTCATCGACAGCCCGTTCGTGGCCGGTGATCGCTTGTACCGCACCGGCGATCTGGTGCGCTACCGGGCGGACGGCAACCTCGAATTCCTCGGCCGCAACGACTTCCAGATCAAGCTGCGTGGCCTGCGTCTGGAACCGGGGGAAATCGAAGCGCGGCTGATCGAGCACCCGGCGGTGCGTGAAGCGGTGGTGCTGGTGCGTGACGAGCGACTGGTGGCGTATTTCACCGTGCGCGAAGGCTTCGACGCGCCTCCCATCGAAACCTTGCGCGCCCATGTGCTTGAGCGTTTGCCGGAGTACATGGCGCCGGGCGCTTACGTGAAACTCGACGCATTGCCCCTGACCCCCAACGACAAGGTCGACCGTAAAGCCTTGCCGGCACCGGGGGCAGAGGCGGTGCTCAGTCGCCGCTACGAGGCGCCCGAGGGCGAAGTCGAAATCCGGCTGGCGCAGATCTGGGCCGAGGTGTTGCAACTGGAGCAGGTCGGGCGCAACGACCACTTCTTCGAACTCGGCGGGCATTCGTTGCTGGCGGTCAGCCTGGTGGCGCGCATGCGTCAGGCAGGGCTGCACGTCGATGCGCGAACGCTGTTCAGCCAGCCGACTCTGGCCGCGCTGGCGGCGCAAACCTCGGCGCAGGCAAAACAGCTGGAGGTGCCGCAAACCACCATTCCGACGCTCAACCGCAAACGCCGGCTCTGAGGCGACATCGGCGTCGATTCGCGGTTCCCGCGGATCGACGCCATGACTGCCCGGTCACGGGGCTTGTCCCTGCTTCCCATGTCAGACACCCAAGCCCCGATGTTTTAGCTTTTCCAGGCTGCGCGCCGCCGCACGGACTCGCCGCTGCGCGCTCCTTTTTCCCGAATTTACAGCAGGTTACCCCCATGCAATTTCGCGAGCTGATGGCTGTTATTTCCACCCATGCGATCCGCCTTCAACAGGACGATGAAGACCTGGTCATTCTGGGCAACGACGACGCGCTGGACGACGCGTTGTGGGACAGCCTCGCCAAACACAAGGCGCAGTTGCTGGAGCTGGTGGCGAGCCACGGCGGCGACTGGTCGAGCCCGGCGTTGCGCATCACCCCGGACATGCTGCCGCTGGTGCAACTGGATCAGCTGGCCATCGACCGCATCGTCGCCACCGTGCCGGGCGGTGTGGCGAACGTGCAGGACATTTATCCGCTGGCGCCATTGCAGGAGGGGCTGCTTTATCACCATCTCTCCGCGCCGGAGGGGGATCCCTATGTGTCGCAGGCGCGGTTCACGTTCGACAGTCGCGAACGGCTGGAGGCATTCACCGAAGCGTTGCGTCGGGTGATCGAGCGCCACGACATTTTGCGCACCTCCATCCTCTGGGAGCATCTGGACGATCCCGTGCAGGTGGTCTGGCGCGAAGCCCCGCTGGTCAGTGAGGAAGTCGATCTGAATGGTCGCGAGGACGTACTCGCGCAATTGCTGGCACGCCACGACCCGCAGTACTTTCGCCTCGACCTGCAACAGGCCCCGTTGCTGCGGCTGGTGTTCGCCGAGGATCCGGTCAACGACCGGGTGGTCGCATTGTTGCTGTTCCATCACATGATCATGGATCACGTCGCGCTCGATGTGGTACGCCGGGAAATTCAGGCTTACCTGTCAGGCCGCGATGCCGAAGTCGCGAGGGCGGTGCCGTTTCGCGACCACCTGGCGAGGGCACGTCTGGGGTCGGATGAGCAAGCGCACCAGGCATTTTTTCGCGAGATGCTCGGCGACATCGACGAGCCGACGCTGCCGGGTGGCTTGCATGATGTACAAGGTGACGGTCAGGGCATCGAGGAAGTCTCGTGCATGCTCGACAGCGATCTGAGCCAGCGCTTGCGTACCCAGGCGCGACAATCAGGCGTGAGCGTGGCGAGCCTGATGCACCTGGCCATGGCACGCGTGCTGGGGCAGTTGTGCGGGCGCTCGGCGGTGGTGTTCGGCACCGTTCTGCTGGGACGGATGAATGCGGCTGACGGTGTCGAGCAAGCATTGGGGATGTTCATCAATACGCTGCCTTTGCGGGTGGATGTCGGCGGGTCGAGCGTTCATGACGGCGTGCTGGCGACGCACCGACGCCTGACCGCGCTGCTCGCCCATGAGCAGGCGTCCCTGGCACTGGCCCAGCGTTGCAGCGCCGTTGCGGTGCCGACGCCGCTGTTCAGCGCCATGCTCAACTACCGCCACAGCAGCGTGGAGGAAGTCGCCGAGGTGATCGAGCTGTCGCCGGGGGTGCACGTGTTGGGTGCCCGCGAGCGCACCAACTACCCGCTGACGGTCAACATCGATGACCTCGGTCAGGACCTGCGCATCACGGTGCTGGCCGACGCGACGCTTGGCGCCTCCCGAATCGCCGGATACCTGCGCACGGCACTGGGCAGTCTTGTCGATGCGCTGCAGAACAACCCGCAAGCCGCATTGCACAGCCTGGACATACTGCCGCCCGCCGAGCGGGAGCACTGGCTGTATGGCGTTAACTCACCGAGGGCGACGTTTCCCGATACGCCTTTGATCCATCAGCAGTTCGAAGCGCATGCGCACACTCGGCCCGAGGCGGTCGCGTTGCTGTTCGAGGGGCGTACTTACAGCTATGGAGCACTCAACCGACAGGCCAACCAGGTGGCCCATCGTTTGCTCGCCCTTGGCATCCGTCCGGATGACCGGGTAGCGATCTGCGTCGAGCGCGGCCCGCAAATGATCGCCGGCCTGCTCGGCGTGCTCAAAGCGGGTGCCGGATATGTGCCGATCGATCCGGCTTATCCGCTGGAGCGCATCACCTTCACCCTGCAAGACAGTGCGCCGGTGGCGGTGCTGATGCAGGCAGCGACTCTGGATCGGATTGCCGGGCTCTCCGTGCCGCAGATCGATCTCGACGACCAAGGTTTGCAAAATGAACCGGAGTTCAATCCACAGATCCCGGACTTGAGTCCGGCGCATCTGGCCTACGTGATCTACACCTCTGGCTCCACCGGGCTGCCAAAAGGGGTGATGGTCGAGCACCGCAACGTGGCACGCCTGTTTGGCGCGACCCACGATTGGTTCCGGTTCAATGCGCAAGACGTCTGGGCGTTGTTCCACTCGTTTGCCTTTGATTTCTCGGTCTGGGAAATCTGGGGTGCGCTGGCGTACGGCGGACAGTTGCTGGTGGTGCCGCAACACATCAGCCGCTCGCCGGACGAGTGTTATGCGTTGCTCTGCCGCTCGGGCGTCACTGTACTCAACCAGACGCCAAGCGCGTTCCGGCAGTTGGTCGCCGCCCAGGGCCGCAGCCCGTTGCAGCATTCGCTGCGCGAGGTGATTTTTGGTGGTGAGGCGCTGGAGCCAGGATCGCTCAAACCCTGGTATGCGCGGGTCGGCAACGCCGGCACCCGGCTGGTGAACATGTACGGCATCACCGAAACCACGGTGCATGTGACCTACCGTCCGTTGGTGGCGGCAGACGCGCAACTGACTGCCAGCAGCCCGATCGGCGTGCGTATTCCCGACCTGCTGCTGTACGTCCTCGATGCCCGGCGAGAACCCGTGCCGGCCGGAGTGACCGGTGAGTTGTATGTGGGCGGCGCCGGGGTTGCCCGTGGTTACCTGAATCGTGAGGCGTTGACCGCCGAGCGCTTCATCGCCGACCCGTTCAGTGGGCATGCCCAAACGCGTTTGTACAAGACCGGTGATCTGGCACGCTGGACGGTGGAGGGCGAACTCGAATACCTGGGACGCAACGACGATCAGGTGAAAATCCGTGGTTTCCGTATCGAGCTTGGCGAAATCCAGGCACGTCTTGCAGCCTGCGACGGCGTGCGCGATGCGCTGGTGATCGCCCGCGAGGACAGCCCCGGCGACACGCGTCTGGTGGCCTACTGGCTGGCCGCCGAAGGTGTCGAACCGAGCGTTGCGCAATTGCGCGATCACCTGCTGGCATCGCTGGCCGAGCATATGGTGCCGGGTGCGTTCGTGCGCCTCGATGCCTTCCCGCTGACGGCCAACGGCAAACTCGATCGCCGGGCGTTGCCGCAGCCGGACAACGAAGCCTTCGCCCGGCGGGCGTTTGAAGCACCGCTCGGCGAAATCGAAACCCGCATCGCTGTGATCTGGCAGACCTTGCTCGGACTGGATCGGGTGGGCAGGCATGACAATTTCTTCGAACTGGGCGGGCATTCGCTGCTGGCGGTGAAGCTGATCGAGCGCATGCGCCAGCAAAACATGCAGTGCGACGTCCGTGTGCTGTTCGGCCAGCCAAGCGTGGCGGCACTCGCCGCGACGCTGGGAGGGGACGCCACGGTCAGCGTGCCGGCCAACCGCATCGAACCCGGTTGCACCCGCATCACCCCGGACATGCTGCCGCTGGCCACGCTGGATCAAGCGGCCATCGACCGTATCGTCGAGACCGTCGAGGGCGGTATCGACAACGTGCAGGACATCTATGCCCTGGCACCGTTGCAGTCGGGAATCCTCTATCACCATCTGGCCGTTGCCGACGGTGACCCGTACGTGCTGCAAGCGCAGTTCGCCTTCGACGGACTGGCGCAGATCAAGGCGTTCGTTCGCGCGTTGAACAGTGTCATCGCCCGGCACGACATCCTGCGAACCAGCGTGGTCAGGGAAAACCTCGAGGAGCCGGTGCAAGTGGTGTGGCGTGCGGCGCCGCTGGCACTGGAGCGGGTGGATGCCGATCCGCAGGACGGTGATGTGTTGCAGCAAATGCAGGCGCGTTTCGATCCGCGACACTATCGCCTGGACTTGCAGCGTGCGCCGTTGATGCGCTTCGCCTACACCGAAGACCCGTTGCAAAACCGCTGGGTCGGGATCCTGCTGTTGCATCACATCGTGCTCGATCACACCGCGCTTGAGATGTTGGTGGCCGAGATGAGCGACGCCCTTCACGGGCAAGTCGGCGCGCTGCCGCCCCCCGTGCAATACCGCAACTATGTCGCTCAGGCCCGTCTCGGTTCGAATGCCGAGGCACATGAAGCGTTCTTTCGCGAGATGCTCGGCGACATCGTCGAACCGACCCTGGCGTTCGGCCTGCGAGACGTACTCGGCGATGGCACAAACATCGTGGACAGCGAGCTGGCACTGGATGAGCGTCTTGCCACACGCCTGCGCAAACAGGCCCGCACGCTGGGCATCAGTGTTGCGAGTCTGGTGCATCAGGCCTGGGGTCAGGTACTTGCCCAGGTCTGCGGGCGCGAGGAGGTGGTATTCGGTACGGTGCTGCTGGGGCGCATGCAGGGGGGAGAGGGCGCCGATCGTTCGTTGGGCATGTTCATCAACACCCTGCCGCTGCGGGTCCATGTCGGGGCCACGGCGGTGGAGGCGGGTGTCAGGGCGACCCACGAGCGTCTGGCGCAGCTGCTGGTGCATGAGCAAGCGCCGCTGATACTGGCTCAACGTTGCAGTGGCGTGACGGGATCGGAACCGCTGTTCAATACCTTGCTCAACTATCGCCACAGCGCGCAGCAGACGGCGACGCCGGGATGGGAAGGCATCCGGATTCTCGATTCTCGTGAGCGCAGCAACTATCCGCTGGTGGTCAGCGTCGATGACCTTGGACAGGGCTTCCGGCTTGCTGTGCAGGCAGTGCCCGAAGTGGATGGCATGCGGGTCTGCGACTACCTGCAAACGGCATTGCACAATTTGCTGAGCGCGCTGGAACAGGATCGCCATGCGCCAATGAATCAGGTGTCGATTCTGTCGGCGGCCGAACGCCAACGCGTGCTGGTCGGTTTCAATGTCACCGGTCGCGACTTTGCCCACGGCCATGTGGTGCACCAATTGTTTGAAGCGCGAGCGGCGAGCCAACCCGACGCTGTGGCAGTGGTGCAGGGCGGGCAAAGCCTGAGCTACGACGGCTTGAACCGCCGCGCCAACCGCCTGGCCCATCACTTGATCGGCCTCGGTGTGCAACCGGACGATCGCGTTGCGCTCTGCGTGCAGCGTGGTCCGCAGATGCTGATCGGGCTGCTGGCGATCCTCAAGGCTGGTGCCGGTTATGTTCCGGTCGATCCGGCACATCCGGCAGAACGGATCACTTATCTGTTGCAGGACAGCGATCCGGTGGCGGTGCTGGCACAGACGGCCACTCGCGACCTGCTGGGTGCCGTGCCGGTGATCAATCTTGACAGCGACGCCTGGCAGCACCTGCCGGACAGCAATCCACAGTTGCCGGAACTGACCCCGGCACATCTGGCCTACGTGATCTACACCTCGGGCTCCACCGGCCAGCCGAAAGGCGTGATGGTCGAGCACGCGACCCTGGAAAACCTTGTCCACTGGCACACCGAAGCCTTTGACCTGCACGCCGGCAGCCACACCGCCAGCGTGGCCGGTTTCGGTTTTGATGCGATGGCCTGGGAAGTCTGGCCGGCGTTGTGCGTCGGCGCGACGTTGCACCTGCCGCCGGAAACGGTGAGCAATGAGCACCTGGACGGACTGCTCGACTGGTGGCGGGCGCAGCCGTTGCAGGTGAGTTTCCTGCCGACACCGGTAGCCGAATATGCGTTCAGCCGCGAACTGCAACATCCGACCCTGCGTACCTTGCTGATTGGTGGCGACAAGCTGCGGCAGTTCAATCGTGAGCAGAGCTTTGCGGTGATCAACAACTATGGCCCGACTGAAGCCACGGTGGTCGCCACCTCCGGCCCTGTAGACGTCGGGCAAACGCTGCACATCGGCCGGCCGATTGCCAACGCCAAGGTCTATTTGCTGGATGAGCAGCAACGCCCCGTGCCAGTAGGTGTGACGGGGGAGTTGTACGTCGCCGGCGCCGGTGTCGCACGGGGTTACCTGAACCGTCCCGATCTGACTGCCGAACGCTTCCTGAATGATCCGTTCAACGAAGGGCGCATGTACCGCACCGGCGACCTTGCGCGCTGGCTGGTGGACGGCAACATCGAGTACCTGGGCCGTAACGACGATCAGGTGAAACTGCGCGGCGTGCGGGTTGAACTGGGGGAAATCGAAGCGGCGCTGGCCAGCCATCCGGCAGTGCAGGACGCAGTGGCACTGGTGCGCGACGGCCAGTTGCTGGTGTGGTTCACCGAACGTGCGTCTGCCGATATCGAAGCCTTGCGCAATCATCTGCAAACCCGTTTGCCGCAAGCATTGATCCCGGCGGCTTACGTGCGACTCGACACCTTGCCGCTGACCGCCAACGGCAAACTCGACCGCAAAGCCTTGCCGGAGCCGGATCAGAACGCCTGGCTCAGCCGCGAATACGAGGCCCCGCAAGGTCCGGTGGAGACTGCGTTGGCACAGATCTGGACCGATGTCCTGAAGCTGGAGCAGGTCGGACGTCACGACAACTTCTTCGAACTGGGCGGCCACTCGTTGCTGGCCGTGAGCCTGATCGAACGCTTGCGCCAGATCGGCCTCAACACCGACGTGCGCGTGCTGTTCAGCCAGCCGACTCTGGCTGCATTGGCTGCGGCAGTAGGGAGCGGTCGCGAAATCGAAGTGCCGGCCAATCGCATTCCTGCCGACTGCACCCGCATCACTCCGGAGTTGCTGAGCCTGACCGAGCTGGATCAGCCGAGCATCGACCGGATCGTTGCCACGGTGCCCGGCGGCGCCGCCAACGTGCAGGACATTTATCCGCTGGCGCCGTTGCAGGAAGGCATTCTTTACCATCACCTGAGCGCCGCCGAGGGCGATCCCTACTTATTACAGTCATGTCTGGCCTTTGCCAGCATCGAGCGCCTGCGCGCTTTTGCCAGCGCCTTGCAAAAGGTGATTGCGCGCCACGACATCCTGCGCACCAGTCTGGTTTGGGAAGGATTGCCGAGCCCGCAGCAAGTGGTATGGCGAGAGGCCGCGCTGGCGGTGCAATCAGTCGATTTGAGTCCGCTGGATGGCGATATCCTCGATCAGTTGCGCGCACGCTTCGATGCCCGGGATTATCGCCTCGACCTCGGTCAGGCACCGCTGATCCGTCTGGTGTATGCCGAAGATCCGCTGCATGACCGTGTGGCAGGCGTGCTGTTGTTTCATCACGTCGTGCTGGATCACACCGCGCTGGAGGTGGTTCGCCGGGAAATGCAGTTGTATCTGCCGGGGCAGGTTGAGTCTTTGCCGCCCGCCGCGCCCTACCGCAACTACGTCCATCAGGCCCGCCAAGGCATCAGCGAGGACGAACACGAAAGCTTCTTTCGCGAGATGCTCGGTGATATTGACGAGCCGACCCTGCCATTCGGCTTGCAGGACGTACAGGGCGATGGCCGCAACATCGAGGAGCATTCGCTGGCGCTGCCAGTGGAATTGAATCGGCACCTGCGCCGCCAGGCGCGGCAATACGGGGTCAGCGTCGCGAGCCTGTTTCATCTCGCCTGGGCGCGGGTGCTGGCGGCGACTTCCGGACGCCGGGACGTGGTGTTCGGCACCGTGCTGCTGGGGCGCATGCAAGGCGGCGAGGGCGCGGATCGGGCTTTGGGGATGTTCATCAACACCTTGCCGCTGCGCGTGGAAGTTGACGGGCAGAGTGTGAGTGAAGCGGTTCGCACGGTTCATGAGCGGTTGGCGGCTTTGCTGGGACATGAGCATGCGTCGCTGGCACTGGCTCAGCGTTGCAGCGCCGTGGCCGCGCCTTTGCCGCTGTTCAGCGCGGTACTCAACTATCGGCATGGCGGCCACGACGCTGCGCGAGTGCCTGTTGATCCGGTCTGGCAAGGCATCGAATTCCTGGCCCAGGACGGGCGCACGAATTATCCGTTGACCCTGAGCATCAACGACCGGGGTGATGGCTTCAATCTGTCGGCACTGACCCCGGATCATGTGGGGGCGCAGCGGGTCTGCGAGCTGATGCACACCGCTCTCACGGAGCTGGCGACAGCGTTGGCCGACAACCCCGGACAGGCCTTTGAACGTCTCAACGTGCTGTCAGCGGCGGCGCGCGCGCAGCTGCTTGGCGACTTCAACGCGAGCACGTCGGTTTACCCGTCAGCGCAAGGTGTTCATCGTCTGTTCGAAGCGCAGGTTGCGCGCACGCCGGAGGCCGTGGCGGTTCAGGCCGGCACGCAGCGCCTGACGTTCAGGCAATTGAACCAGCGCGCCAATCGCCTGGCCCATCATCTGCAGGGGATGGGTGTTACCACCGATACGCGAGTGGCGATCTGTCTCAAACGCAGCCCGGACATGCTGGTCGGTTTGCTGGCGATCCTCAAGGCCGGCGCCGCCTATGTATCGGTCGACCCGGCTTATCCACCCGAGCGAATCGCTTACATGCTGGCCGACAGTGCGCCGAGGGTGTTACTGGTTCGCGATGTAGCTTTGCCGAATCAGGCTGGCGTACCTGTGATTGATCTTGCCCATGAGACCTGGCAAGACCTGTCGGTTGCTGATCCGCAGGTCGCCGATTTTACGCCGGACAACCTGGCCTACGTGATCTACACCTCGGGCTCCACTGGCCAGCCAAAAGGCGTGATGGTCGAACACGCGACCCTGGAAAACCTTGTGCACTGGCACACCGAAACCTTTGACCTGCACGCCGGCAGCCACACCGCCAGCGTGGCCGGGTTCGGTTTCGATGCGATGGCTTGGGAAGTCTGGCCTGCGCTTTGCGTCGGTGCGACGTTGCACTTGCCGCCGGAATCGGTGAGCAACGAGCATCTGGACGAACTGCTTGACTGGTGGCGGGCGCAGCCGTTGCAGGTCAGTTTCCTGCCAACTCCAGTGGCCGAATATGCGTTCAGCCGCGAACTGCAACATCCGACCCTGCGCACGTTGCTGATCGGCGGCGACAAGCTGCGTCAGTTCAATCGCGAGCAGACCTTCTCGGTGATCAACAACTACGGCCCGACCGAGGCTACGGTGGTCGCCACGTCCGGGCCGGTCGAAGTCGGCCAACCGCTGCACATCGGCCGGCCGATGGCCAACGCCCGAATCTATCTGCTCGATGACCAGCAACGTCCGGTGCCAGTAGGTGTCACGGGCGAGTTGTACGTCGCCGGCGCTGGGGTGGCGCGGGGTTATCTGAACCGTCCCGATCTGACCGCCGAACGCTTCCTGAATGATCCGTTCAACGAAGGACGCATGTACCGAACCGGCGACCTCGCACGCTGGCTGGCGGACGGCAACATCGAGTACCTGGGCCGCAACGACGATCAGGTGAAACTGCGCGGCGTGCGGGTTGAACTGGGGGAAATCGAAGCCGCCCTGAGTACCCATCCGGCAGTGCAGGACGCAGTAGCGCTGGTGCGCGACGGGCAGTTGCTGGTGTGGTTCACCGAGCGAGCGCCGACTGATATCGAAGCTCTGCGCAATCATCTGCAAACCCGGTTGCCGCAAGCGCTGATCCCGGCGGCTTATGTGCGACTCGACACTTTGCCGCTGACCGCCAACGGCAAACTCGACCGCAAGGCTTTGCCGGAGCCGGATCAAAGCGCATGGCTCAGCCGTGAATACGAGGCCCCGCAAGGCCCGGTGGAAACTACGCTGGCGCAGATTTGGGCCGATGTTCTGAAGCTGGAAAAAGTCGGTCGCCACGACAACTTCTTCGAACTGGGCGGCCACTCGCTGCTGGCCGTGAGCCTTATCGAACGCCTGCGCCAGATCGGCCTGAACACCGATGTGCGCGTGCTGTTCAGCCAACCAACGCTGGCTGCACTGGCCGCAGCGGTAGGCAGCGGTCGCGAAATCGAAGTGCCGGCCAATCGCATTCCTGCCGACTGCACCCGCATCACCCCGGATTTGCTGAGCCTGACTGAACTGGATCAGCCGAGCATCAACCGGATCGTGGCCAGCGTGCCGGGTGGCGCCGCCAACGTGCAGGACATTTATCCGCTGGCGCCGTTGCAGGAAGGCATCCTTTATCACCACCTGAGTGCGGAGCAGGGCGACCCGTACTTGCTGCAATCGTGGCTGGCTTTCGACAGCCTCGAGCGGCTCGACAGCTTCGCGGCGGCGCTGCGCAAGGTCATTGCACGCCACGACATCCTGCGCACGGCGGTGATCTGGCAGAAACTGGCCGAGCCGATGCAAGTGGTATGGCGTCACGTCGAGTTACCGGTGCAGGAGATCCTGTTCGACCCGGCGGATGGCGACGTTCTTGAGCAGTTGCACGAGCATTTCGATGCCCGTCACTACCGCCTCGACATCAGCCAGGCACCGTTGCTGCGTCTGGTGTATGCCCGTGATCCGGCCCACGACCGGGTGGTCGCGATGTTGCTGTTCCACCATGTGGTGATGGATCACACTGCGCTGGACGTGGTGCAGCACGAAATGCTCGCCTGCCTGCAAAGGCGCGAAGCCTCGCTGGGCGCGGCGGTGCCTTACCGCAACTACGTAGCGCAGGCGCGGCTGGGTGTCAGCGAGCAGGAGCACGAGGCGTTCTTTCGCGACATGCTCGGCGACATCGACGAGCCGACCCTGCCGTTCGGTTTGCAGGATGTGCAAGGTGACGGTAGCGATATCGAGGAAACGCGACAGGCCCTGACCGAAGCGACCAGCCAGCGTCTGCGCAGCCTCGCACGGCAACTGGGCATCAGCGTGGCCAGCCTGTTCCACCTCGCGTGGGCACAGGTGCTGGCCGCGACATCCGGGCAGGATCGTGTTGTATTCGGCACGGTGCTGATGGGCCGGATGCAGGGCGGCGAGGGTGCCGACCGGGCGTTGGGGATGTTCATCAACACCTTGCCGCTGCGGGTCGATCTGGGGGCAGCCCCGGTGCGCGAAGGAGCTCGGGCGACGCATGCGCGGCTCAGTGCGCTGCTTGGCCATGAACACGCGTCACTGGCGCTGGCCCAGCGTTGCAGCGGCGTGGCCGCGCCGTCGCCGCTGTTCAGTTCGATGCTCAACTACCGGCACAGCGCCGACGAGGCGCAACAGCAAAACCGGCGTCAGGCCTGGCAGGGCATCGAGACCCTGAGCAGCGAAGAGCGCACCAACTATCCGCTGAGTCTGGGCGTCGATGATCTGGGCAGCGGCTTTGTGCTCACCGCCATGACCCCGGCGAGCATTGGTTCGCAGCGGATCTGCGACTACATGCAGACGGCGCTGGAGACACTGGCGGAGGCTCTGGAGCAGGCACCGGATCAGCCGCTGAACCGCTTGCCGATCCTTGAAGGCGCAGAACGTCAGCATGTCGTTTACGACCTCAACGTCACCGGCACCGCAGACAACCTGGAGCACACCGTTCACGGGCTGTTCGAGGCGCAAGTGCAGCGTACGCCGCAAGCCATCGCGTTGCAGGCCGGTAAGCAGCGGCTGACCTACGCCGAACTCAACGCACAGGCCAACCGTCTGGCCCATCACCTGCGCGAGTTGGGCGTGGGGCCGGATTCGCGGGTGGCAATCTGTGTCGAGCGCGGGCTGGAGCTGATGGTCGGTCTGCTCGGCATTCTCAAGGCCGGCGGAGCCTATGTGCCGCTGGATCCGGCGTACCCGGCGGAACGTCTGGATTACATGCTCAAGGACAGCGCGCCGATAGCGGTGCTGGTGCACGGGGCGACGCGTGAGTTGCTGGGCGAGAGCACCGCGCTGGTGATCGATCTGGATCAGGATCACTGGACATTCAACCCGGAGGACAACCCGCAAGTACCGAAACTGAGCGCTTCGAACCTGGCCTACGTGATTTACACCTCCGGTTCGACCGGTGCGCCGAAAGGCGTGATGGTCGAGCATCGTGGCGTCGGCAATTTGTTGCACTGGAGTTCGCAGCTATGTCCCGCCGTGACGGACGGCGCCCTGTTGCAGAAGACCCCGTTCAGTTTCGACGCCTCGGTCTGGGAGCTGTTCTGGCCGCTGAGCGCCGGGTTGCGTCTGGTGCTGGCGCGTCCTGACGGGCACCGCGAGCCGGCGTATCTGGCGCAGGTGATTCGCGAGCAGCGGATCAGCGTGATCCAGTTCGTGCCGGTGCTGTTGCAACAGTTCCTCGAACAGAACGAGGTCAGCCAGTGCAGCAGCCTGACCGACGTGTTCTGTGGCGGCGGCGACCTGACGCCGGCGCTGGCGCGTCTGGTACGTGAGCGTTTACCGCAGGTGCGTTTGCACAACGTTTACGGCCCAACCGAAGCCACGGTCGACAGCACGGTGTGGACGCTGGAACCGTCGATGCCGGTGCCGGACAGCGCGTTGCCGATCGGACGGCCGATCAACAACACCCGCCTGTATGTCCTCGATGCCGCCAAGCGGCCGGTGCCGATGGGCGTGATCGGTCAGTTGTTCATTGGCGGTGCCGGGGTTGCGCGGGGTTACCTGGGGTTGCCGCAGTTGATGGCCGAACGGTTTATCCCGAGCCCATTCATGGATGGCGACCGTTTGTATGCCACCGGCGACCGGGTGCGCTATCGCACCGATGGGCAGCTCGAATTCATCGGGCGCAACGACTTCCAGGTCAAGCTGCGTGGCCTGCGCCTGGAACCGGGTGAGATCGAAGCGCAACTGCTCAGCCATCCAGCGCTGCGCGAAGCCGTGGTGATGGTGCGTGAGGAGCGTCTGGTGGCGTACTTCACCTGGCGTGCCGACGCCGGGCAACCGGGGATCGAGGCGTTGCGCGAACACTTGCTGGCACGCTTGCCCGATTACATGGTGCCGTCGGCATTCGTCGCGCTCGACAGCCTGCCGCTGAGCCCCAACGGCAAGGTCGATCGCAAGGCGCTGCCTGCACCGGATTCGGCTGCGGTCAGCATTCGCGAATACGAAGCGCCGGTCGGCGAGATGGAAGTCCTCCTTGCGCGCCTGTGGTGCGAATTGCTCAAGGTCGAGCGCGTCGGACGGCAAGACCATTTCTTTGAGCTGGGTGGGCATTCGTTGCTGGCGGTCAGTCTGATCGGGCGCCTGCAACAGGCAGGTATCGAAGCCGATGTGCGGACGTTGTTCGAGCAACCGACCCTGGCTGGTTACGCGGCTATCACGGAAAGAATGGAGATCGTCCTGTGAACCTGAATGAACTGTTGGCGACGCTGAAGACAAAAGACATCCAGTTGGCAATCACGGACGGGCAATTACGGGTCAATGGCAACAAGCAGGCCCTGAGTGAACCGGCCTTGCTGGCCGCATTGCGCGAGCACAAACCGGCATTGATCGAGCTGATCGAGGCGGGCGTTTACTCGCCCGCACGGGAGGGACAGGTTGAAGTGCCGGTCAATGCAATTTCACCGGGCACGATACGGATAACTCCGGCGATGCTGACGCTGGTTGACCTGAGCCAGGACACCCTCGATCAAATTGTCGCGCACATCCCTGGCGGCGGCGCCAATGTCCAGGACATCTATCCGCTGACGCCGTTGCAGGAGGGCATCCTCTACCACCACGCGAGCGCTGCACAGGGTGATCCGTATGTGATGCAGGCGAAATTCGCGTTCAGCGGACTCGAGCGGTTCGAGGCATTCGTCCAGGCCCTGCAGACCGTCATCGAGCGCCACGACATTCTGCGCACCGCCATCGTTTGGGAAGGACTGGACACGCCGGTGCAAGTGGTCCTGCGACGTGTCGGGTTACCTGTGGAAGAAGTGCAGCTCGATGTGGCTCAAGGCGATGTTCTGGAGCAGTTGCATGCGCGATTCGACGCCCGGCATTTCCGTCTCGACGTGACACGTGCACCGCTATTGCGCCTGGCCCATGCCTGGAATGCAGAGTCCGGGCGTATTGTCGCGATATTGCTGTTTCACCACATGGCAATGGACCACTCGGCGCTCGCTGTGGTCAGCGAGGAAATGCAGGCTTGCCTGTCAGGGCAGAGCGCGAGACTGGGAGCGCCCGTACCGTTTCGCAATTATGTCGCCCAGGCGCGGCTAGGCATCAGCGAGTCGGAGCACGAGGCGTTTTTCCGCGAGATGCTTGGTGACATCGACGAGCCGACGTTGCCGTTCGGCCTGCAAGGCGTACATGGCGACGGCAGCGACATCGAAGAGTGCGGTGTGCCACTTGACCCGTTGCTGGGGCAGCGCCTGCGAGCCAGTGCCCGGTCGCTCGGCGTGAGTGTCGCGAGTCTGTTCCATCTCGGCTGGGGGCAGGTCCTCAACGCACTCACCGGAAAATCTGCTGTTGTGTTCGGTACCGTGCTGATGGGGCGGATGCAAGGGGCGGAGTCGACCGACCGCGCGCTGGGTATTTTCATCAACACCTTGCCGCTACGGGTCGAGGTCAGCGCGCTGGCAACAAGCGACTCGGTGAAGGCCACCCATGCACGTCTGACCCGTCTGATGCGCCATGAGCACGCCCCGCTGGTGCTGGCCCAGCGTTGCAGCGGGGTGGTCGGGTCATCGCCGCTGTTCAGTTCGCTGCTCAACTACCGGCACAGCACCTCGAGTGCCAATGCCAGTGCCGAAGCGCTCTCGGCCTGGGAGGGGATCAGCGTCCTGCATGCGGAGGAACGCACCAATTACCCGCTGACCTTGAGCATCGATGACTTTGGCGATCACTTCAGCCTGACGCTGCTGGCCACCCGTGAAGTCGAGGCGCAGCGCATCTGCGGCTATATGGTGTGTGCCATGGAAAACCTGTTGCAGACACTGGAGCAAGCTGCGGATACGCCGTTGAGCCAACTGTCGGTTCTGCCCGCCCCGGAGCGCGAACAGCTGTTGACGGGGTTCAACGCCAGCAATGTCGAATACGTACGCGGACAGACGATTCATCAACGCTTCGAGGCGCAGGTCGTCGCGCGACCGCAAGCGCTGGCGGCGGTGCATCTGGACAAGCAACTGACGTTTGACGAACTGAACCGCCAGGCCAACCGTCTGGCGCATCGCTTGATCGATCTGGGTGTGCAGCCGGATGACCGGGTCGCAGTCGTCGCCCGGCGAGGGCTGGATACCCTGGCCGGATTGCTCGCCGTCCTCAAGGCAGGCGCCGGGTATGTGCCGATCGACCCCGCGCACCCGGCCGAACGCCTGAACTATTTGCTGAGTGATTGCGCACCGGTGGCGATCCTGACCTCACGTGATTTGCTCGCACGGCTACCGGCGCAGGAGCTGCCGGTGCTTGATCTCGACCCGCGCACCTGGCGCTCAGGCAATGACGCAAACCCGGTGGTACCAGGTCTGTCCGAGGCGAACCTGGCTTACGTGATCTACACCTCCGGCTCCACCGGTTTGCCCAAGGGCGTGATGGTCGAACACCAGACACTGGCCAATCTGGTCGACTGGCACTGCAACGCCTTTGACCTGTGTGCCGGTCGCCATACGTCGAGTCTGGCCGGGTTCGGCTTCGACGCAATGGCATGGGAAGTCTGGCCAGCTCTGTGCGTCGGCGCGACCCTGCACCTGGCGCCCGCTCAGGATGGCGGCGAAGACGTCGACGGGCTGCTGGCCTGGTGGTGCGCGCAACCGCTGGATGTGAGTTTCCTGCCGACGCCCGTCGCCGAATACGCCTTCAGCCGGCATCTCGAGCACCCGACATTGCGCACCCTGTTGATCGGCGGCGACCGCTTGCGTCAGTTTTCGCGCAATCAGCATTTCGATGTGATCAACAACTATGGCCCGACCGAAGCCACCGTCGTTGCCACATCCGGACGGATTGAGGCGGGGGAGGCACTGCACATCGGTAAACCGGTGAGCAATACCTCGGTGTACCTGCTCGACGACCAACAGCGTCCGGTGCCGATCGGCGTATCCGGCGAGCTGTATATCGGTGGCGCAGGCGTGGCGCGCGGTTACTTGAACCGTGTGCAACTGACCGCTGAACGCTTTCTGCCGGACCCCTTCAGTGAGCGACCGAATGCGCGTATGTATCGCACTGGCGACCTTGCTCGCTGGCGCCCGGACGGGACGATCGAATATCTGGGGCGCAACGATGATCAAGTGAAAATCCGCGGCATGCGCATCGAATTGGGGGAAATCGAAAGCCGTCTGCATCAGCTTCCCGGCCTTCAGGAAGTGGTTGTCCTGGCTCGTGAAGACGAGCCAGGACAACCGCGGCTGGTGGCCTATTTCACCGAACAGGCCCAGGTGCAGCCACTGGCGGTAGCGCAGCTGCGCGAGCATTTGCTGGGCCAGTTGCCCGAATACATGGTGCCGGTCGCGTTTGTCAGGCTCGACAGCTTGCCGTTGACCGCCAATGGCAAGCTCGATCGCAAGGCCTTGCCGTTACCGGAGCGCACGGCCCTGCTCACACGCGAATACGAGGCGCCGCAAGGCGAACTGGAATGCACGCTGGCGCAGATCTGGGCCGAGGTTCTGCAGGTCGAACGGATAGGGCGTCAGGATCATTTCTTTGAGTTGGGCGGCCATTCGTTGCTGGCCATGCGCATGGTCGCGCAAGTGCGTCAACGGCTGGGTGTGGAGCTTGCGCTCGGCGAGTTGTTCGCCAATGCCGAACTGGCGTCGGTGGCGCAGTCGCTGACCCGGGCCGGACGCTCGACACAGCCGCCGATCCTGCCGGTGCCACGGGACGGCGCATTGCCGCTGTCGTTTTCCCAGCAGCGCTTCTGGTTTCTGGCGCAGATGGAAGGTGCCAACACGGCTTACAACATTCCGATCGGTCTGCGTCTGCGCGGTGTGCTCGACGCCGATGCGCTACAGCGGGCGCTGGCCCGGATTGTCGCTCGCCACGAAAGCCTGCGCAGCCGTTTCACGCCGTACAACGGCGAAGCCCAGGTGCTGATTACTCCGCCCAACAGCGGTGTGCTGCTGCGGGTCGAGGACCTGCGCCAGCACCCGCAGGCCGATGAAGCCTTGCAGGCGCTGATTCAGGGGGAAGCTTCCGGCCCGTTCGACTTGCAGGATGATCCGTTGATTCGCGGACGACTGGTGCGTATGGCCGACGATCACCATGTGTTGCTGATCACCTTGCATCACATCATCTCCGACGGTTGGTCGATGGAGGTGCTGACCCGCGAGCTGATGGCGCTGTATCAGGCTTTCAGTCAGGGATTGGCGGACCCTTTGCCGCCGCTGGCGTTGCAATACACCGACTATGCCGTCTGGCAGCGACGCTGGCTGAGCGGGGAGGTTTTGCAGCGCCAGAGCGAATATTGGCAACGCACGCTGGCCGATGCGCCAGCCTTGCTGACGTTGCCTGCCGACCGACCGCGACCACCGCAACAGGATTACGCCGGCAGCAGCGTCGAAGTGTGCCTGGACGAGCGCTTGAGCGCCGGCCTCAAAGCCTTGAGCCAGCGCCATGGCGTGACGCTGTACATGACGATGCTGAGCGCGTGGGCGATGCTGCTCAGCCGGTTGGCCGGGCAATCGGACGTGGTGGTCGGTTCGCCGGTGGCCAACCGTTTCCGGGCCGAAATCGACGGATTGATCGGGTTGTTCGTCAATACCCTGGCGTTACGCATTGATACTTCCGGTGAGTTGAGCACCGAAGCGCTGCTGGCGCGGGTCAAGGCGCTGACCCTGCAGGCCCAGGCCCATCAGGACCTGCCCTTCGAGCAAGTGGTGGAAATTGCCCGACCGGCCCGCAGCCTGGCCCACAGCCCGCTGTTCCAGACCATGTTCAACTGGCGCAACAGCGACGGGCCGGTATTGGCGCTGGGGGATCTGACCCTGGAAGCGGTGGCGGAGCCGAGTCACTTCGCCAAGTTCGACCTGACCCTGACCCTGGGTGAATCGCCCAACGGGATAAATGGCTGGATGGAGTACGCCACAGCGCTGTTCGATGAGGCGACGGCACGGCGTTATGTCGGTTATTTCCAGCGCTTGTTGCAGGCCATGGTCAACAACGACCAGGCAGTGCTGGAACACGCGCAGATAATCGAGGATCAGGAACGCACGCAGTTGCTCGACGAATTCAACGCCACCGCACCGGACTGTCCGCAAGTGCTTACCGTGCACCGGGTCTTCGAGATGCAGGCCGCCGAGCATCCGCAAACCGTTGCCGCGGTGCACGGGACGCAGGTGTTGAGTTACGCGGAACTGAACCGCAGCGCCAACGGCCTGGCGCATCATCTCATCGCTCAAGGTGTGCAGCCCGGCGATCATGTGGCGATTCTGTTGCCACGCTCGCTGGAGTTGTTGGTCGCGCAGTTGGCGATCATCAAGTGTGCGGCGGCCTATGTGCCGCTGGACATCAACGCACCCGCCGAGCGTCAGGCATTCATGGTGCAGGATTGTCAGGCGGTCGCGCTGTTGACCGGCAGCGATCAGGTCATCGAGTACCCGGTACGGCGAATGGATCTGGATACCCTGGCGCTTGCCGGGAGTCCTTCGCACAACCCGGATCTGCCTCAGTCCTCGGAGGCGCTGGCGTACATCATGTACACCTCGGGCTCCACGGGCACCCCGAAGGGGGTCATGGTGCCGCATCGCGGCATTACCCGCCTTGTGATCGACTGCGGCTACGCCGATTTCAACTCGAGTGACCGGGTGGCATTCGCTTCGAACCCGGCGTTCGATGCGAGCACAATGGATATCTGGGGCGCCTTGCTCAACGGTGGCCAGGTGGCCGTGATCGATCATGCGACCTTGCTCGACCCACAGGCATTCGGTAGGGAGCTTGACCGGTGCGGGGCGACGATCCTCTTCGTCACCACAGCGTTGTTCAATCAGTACGTGCAATTGATTCCCGAGGCGCTCAAAAGGCTGCGCATCCTGCTGTGCGGTGGGGAGCGTGGCGATCCGGCAGCGTTTCGAAAGCTGCTCGCCGAAGCACCGGACCTGCGCCTGGTGCATTGTTATGGCCCGACCGAAACCACGACGTACGCCACCACCTTCGAAGTGCGTGAGGTGGCGCCGGAAGCGGACAGCGTTTCGATTGGCGGCCCCATCGGCAATACCCGCGTGTATGTGCTGGATAACCGGCAACAACCGGTGCCGTTCGGCGTAACCGGTGAGTTGTACATCGGTGGTCAGGGGGTTGCGCTGGGCTATCTGAATCGGCCTCGACTGAGTGCCGAGAAATTCCTCCGGGATCCGTTCAGCGACAATCCGCAGGCCTTGATGTATCGCACGGGCGACCTGGTGCGCTGGCAGGCGCCGGGGCGACTGGAATGCATCGGCCGCAATGATGACCAGGTGAAGATTCGCGGCTTCCGCATTGAGCTCGGAGAAATCGAAAACCGCCTGTTGAGCTGTCCGGGGGTCAAGGAAGCGGTGGTTCTGGCCCGACGCGACGGACAGGAACCAACGCGGCTGGTGGCC
This sequence comes from Pseudomonas sp. GW456-12-10-14-LB2, assembly GCF_002884345.1. Classification (NCBI taxonomy): domain Bacteria; kingdom Pseudomonadati; phylum Pseudomonadota; class Gammaproteobacteria; order Pseudomonadales; family Pseudomonadaceae; genus Pseudomonas; species Pseudomonas sp. GW456-12-10-14-LB2. The sequence continues at coordinate 15,568 of NZ_POHV01000053.1, read as the reverse complement.
TATTACACGGCGCACGATCCTGCATTGCAGGGCGCTACCCTCCGCGCGCTGCTGCAAGCCAGGTTACCGGAGTACATGGTGCCGACCGCCTGGGTGGCGCTGGAGAGCCTGCCGCTGAACAACAACGGCAAGGTCGATCGCAAAGCCTTGCCGGCGCCGACACACCAAGCGCTGGTCATACGTGACTATGAAGCGCCGGCCAATCCTCTTGAGGAATCACTGGCCGGGCTATGGGCTGAAGTGTTGCAAGTCGGGCGGGTAGGCCGCCATGACAACTTCTTCGAACTGGGCGGGCATTCGCTGCTGGCGGTGCGGCTTGTCGATCTGATGCAAAAGTCCGACAGGCCGATTTCGTTGGCCGAGCTGTTCCAGCATCCCACGGTCGAGGGGACTGCCACGCTGCTGTGCCAGCGCAGTGACGCTGTGCCGCTCCATGACGGCGTGGTCGTGGTGCGTGCAAGTGACCAAGGCACGCCGTTGTTCCTGGTGCATGAGTTCAGTGGTCGGGACCTGTATTTCCCGGCGCTGGGCCTGCATATCGGCGGCGAGTTCCCGATTTACGGCTTGCCGGGTATCGATCCCGGTATGGCGCAACTGCGCACCATGGAGTGCCTGGCGGCCCGGCTGGTCGAGGTGATCCGCGCCACACAACCCCACGGCCCTTATCGGCTTGCCGGCTGGTCGTTCGGTGGCGTGCTGGCTTATGAAATCGCGGCGCAACTGCTCGGGATGGACGAGTCAGTGGCGTTCGTCGGGCTGATCGACACCTACGTGCCGCGCCTGGCCGATCCGAACAAGGCGCAGTGGAACGATGCACATGTGCACAAGCGCCAACTGCTTTTGCATTGCACGGCGCATTGGGCCGGGCACGAAACACAGGGGCAGCAAGCATTGGCGCGTCTGGCGGTGTTGCAGACTGAACTTGAGCAGTGGGCGTTCGCCGATTTGTTCAACCATTGTCACGAACAGCAGTTGCTCAGACCCGAGCTGGCGGCTGTCTCGTCGGCGGATGCCTGGCATTACCTCGACCGGGAAGTGGCCCACGGGCATGCGTTGGCCCATTACCGGATCAACCCGATCGGTCTGCCGTTGCATCTGCTGCGTGCCAAGGAGCGTTCGGCGCAAATGTCACGACTCAGCGCCACGCGTGGTTGGGCTGAGGAGTTGCCAGGTGCGCAGCTGCACTGCATCGACGTACCGGGCGATCACCAGAGCATGATGAAAGCACCCCACGTTCAGGCATTGGGGCAGGCCCTGACTCAGGCGCTGGAAACGGCGACTGCGCCAGCGCCAACGGCCTATCAGCCGATCTTGACCATTCAGACCGGCCATACCGGGCATGCGCCGATTTTCTGTGTGCCGGGGGCTGGCGACAGTGTTACCGGGTTCATCCACCTGACCGAGGCGCTGGGGCCGGAGTGGCCGATTCATGGGTTGCAACCCCGAGGCCTCGACGGCGCGACGGTGCCGCACAGCCGGGTCGAAAGTGCCGCCACGTTCTACCTGCGGGCGCTTGAGCAGTTGTATCCGCAAGGGCCGGTGCATCTGATCGGGCATTCGTTCGGTGGCTGGGTGGCTTACGCCATGGCGGCGCAGTTGCAGGCGGCGGGGCGCGAGGTGGCGTCCCTGACCCTGATCGACAGTGAATCACCGGGCGGCAACAGCGTGGTGGGCAAGCCTTACACCACCACGGCAGCGCTGCTGAGACTGATCGAGTCGCTGCAATTGTCCAGCGGCAAGTCTCTGGGTATCGATGCGCTGGCCTTCGCCGAAGCCGACGACAGCACGCAAATGCGCCTGCTGCACGAGGGAATGGTGCGCGCCGGTGTGCTGTCCGAACGCGCGTCATTCGACGCGATGCAGGGCCCGGTGCGGACCTTCGCCACCGCGCTGCGCACGGTCTATCGGCCGGCTCTGGCCTACACCGGGCCGGTGCGTCTGGCGCTGGTAGACGACCCGACGCTGGACGCATCAGGCAACCAGCGCGAACAGGCGGCGATGCTCGAAGGCTGGCAGCGCGAGACCAGGGATCTGGCGGTGTGGTACGGCCCGGGCAACCACTTCACGATCCTCAAGGCGCCCAACGTCTTCAGTCTCGCGGCGTGGTGGCATGACGGGCTGACGGTGGCGGCGGGTCAAGTATTGTCCTGATTGAAGTCTTTATCCTGGAACCCGGCCGCTGGCCGGGCTCAACCCTGAACGGAATCGTGGTCATTTATGGAACAGTCGAAGTTGCGCAAAGTCGGTCTGGGAATCGCGTTGACGCTGGTGGCCGGGTTGGTGTTCTACACGGTGCAGGCGCCGGCCGAGGCACCGCAATACCTGACCGCCACGGTCGAACGCGCTGACATTGAAAACGCAGTGCTGGCCACCGGTTTGCTGGAGGGCATCAAGCAGGTGGACGTCGGTGCCCAGGTTTCGGGGCAGTTGAAGTCGCTGAAGGTCAAGGTCGGCGACAAGGTCAAGAAGGGCCAGTGGCTGGCGGAGATCGATCCGTTGGTGCTGCAGAACACCCTGCGTCAGGCACAGGTCGATGAGGAGAATCTGCAAGCCCAGCGCCGGGCGACTCAGGCTCAGTTGCGCCAGACCAAGGCGATCTACGAGCGTTATCAGAACCTGCAGGAGGACGCCTCGATCTCGCGGCAGGATTTCGAAACCGCGCAATCGAACTACGAAGTGCAGCAAGCCAACCTGTTGTCGCTGGACGCGCAGATCAAGAGCGCGCATATCCAGATCGATACGGCCAAGGTCAATCTGGCCTACACACGGATCGTCGCGCCCATCGACGGCGACGTGGTGGGCATCGTGACCCAGGAAGGCCAGACCGTGATCGCCAACCAGCTGGCACCGATCCTGCTCAAACTGGCGGACCTGGACACCATGACCGTCAAGGCTCAGGTGTCGGAGGCCGATGTCATTCACATCGCGCCGGGGCAGGAGGTGTATTTCACCATTCTCGGCGAGGACAAGCGTTATTACGGCAAGCTGCGCGGTACCGAGCCTGCGCCGCAGAACTTCCTCGAAACCCCGCCCGCCGGCACGCCGAAGCAGAACACGGCGGTGTTCTACAACGCGCTGTTCGAGGTGCCCAACCCCGATCACCGTTTGCGCATTTCCATGACGGCTCAGGTGCGGGTGGTGCTCGACACCGCCAAATCGGTGCTGACGATTCCGGTGGCCGCGCTGGGCCCGCGCAACAACGACGGCAGTTTCCCGGTGCGGGTGCTGGACGCCAAGGGCCAGGCGCAGTCGCGCAATGTGCAGACCGGGATCAACAACAACGTCAAGGTGCAGGTCAACGAAGGCCTGGCCGAAGGCGACCGGGTGGTGATCGGTGATCCGGTGACGAAAGTGGCAGGGGCATGAGCATGAGCGAACCTCTGCTGCAACTGACCGGCATCAGCCGCAGCTTCACGGCGGGCGACCGTGAATTCCTGGCGCTGAAGAATATCGACCTGACGATCCACGCCGGGGAAATGGTGGCGATCATCGGCGCCTCGGGCTCCGGCAAATCGACCTTGATGAACATTCTCGGCTGCCTCGATTACGCCACGGCCGGCAGCTACAAGATCAACGGTCGGGAAACCCGGGATCTGGACAATCAGGCACTGGCCGAACTGCGCCGTGACTATTTCGGCTTCATCTTCCAGCGCTACCACTTGCTGCCGCACCTGAGCGCGATGCACAACGTCGAGATGCCGGCGATCTACGCCGGCACGCCGGAACCACAGCGCCATGCCCGAGCCCGGGAGCTGTTGGCGCGCCTGGGGTTGGAGGGGCACCTGACCCATCGCCCGAGCCAACTCTCGGGCGGTCAGCAGCAGCGGGTGAGTATCGCCCGCGCGCTGATGAACGGCGGCGAAGTGATCCTCGCGGACGAGCCCACCGGCGCTCTCGATACCACCAGCGGCAAGGAGGTGATGCGCATTTTGCTGGAACTGCACGCGGCCGGGCACACGGTGATTCTGGTGACCCACGACCCCAAGGTCGCGGCCAACGCCGAGCGCATCATCGAAGTCAGCGACGGCGAAATCCTCAGCGACCGTCGCAACGAGCGCGACACCACGGCACTGACCAATGAGGACGCGGTGCCCAAATCCACGGCAGCGCGGCGTCTGGTGGCCAGCCTCGGGTTGTTCAAGGAAGCGTTCAACATGGCCTGGGTCGCGCTGATCTCGCATCGCATGCGCACACTGCTGACCATGCTCGGGATCGTCATCGGCATCACCTCGGTGGTGTCGATCTCGGCCATCGGCGAGGGGGCCAAGCGCTATGTGCTCAAGGACATTCAGGCCATCGGCAGCAACACCATCGATATCTATTCCGGTACCAGTTTCGGCGACAGCCGTTCGGCGGCCATCGAAACCCTGGTGCCGGCGGATGTGACGGCGCTCAATCAGCTGTATTACGTCGACAGCGCCACGCCGGTGGTCGGGCGCAATCTGTTGCTGCGCTATCGCAACATTGACCTCGATGCCCAGGTCAACGGCGTCAGCGATCTGTACTTTCAGGTGCGCGGAATCAAGATGGAGTCGGGCATTGCGTTCAGTGAAAACGATGCTAGACGCCAGGCTCAGGTGGTGGTGATCGATCACAACACCCGCCAACGGTTGTTCGGCGAGGGAGTCGATCCGCTGGGACAGGTGATCCTGATCGGCAACCTGCCGTGCACCGTGATCGGTGTGGCAGCAGAAAAGAAGAACATCTTCTCGTCGAGCAAGTCGCTCAATGTCTGGGTGCCTTACGAAACCGCAGCCGGTCGACTGTTGGGCCAGCGCTACCTGGACAGCATCAGCGTGCGGATCAAGGACGGCCAACCGAGCAAGGTCGTGGAGGACAACGTCAACAAGCTGATGCTGCAGCGCCACGGCACCAAGGATTTCTTCACCAACAACCTCGACAGCGTGATGCAGACGGTGCAGAAAACCAGCCGCTCACTGGCGCTGTTGCTATCGCTGATTGCAGTGATTTCGCTGGTGGTCGGCGGCATCGGGGTGATGAACATCATGCTGGTATCGGTCACCGAACGGACCCGCGAGATCGGTATCCGAATGGCGGTCGGGGCGCGGCAGTCGGACATTCGTCAGCAGTTTCTGGTGGAGGCGGTGATGGTCTGTCTGCTCGGCGGGGCCATCGGTATTTCGCTGAGTTACGCCATCGGTCATCTGTTCTCGTTGTTCATCAAGGAGTGGGAAATGGTGTTCTCGCTGACCTCGGTGCTCACGGCGGTGATCTGTTCGACGCTGATCGGCATCGTGTTCGGCTTCGTGCCGGCACGCAATGCGTCGCGGCTCGACCCGATCGAGGCGTTGGCGCGGGACTGACCGGCGGGCATGAAAAAACCGCCGTCCCTGGCAGGGCGGCGGTTTTTTTACAGGCGTGCGAACGATCAGGCCGCGTTGGACGGATCGCAGGCGGCCGGGCAGTCTTCAGGTGAATACATCCAGCGCATCAGCGAATGGCGGCCGCTGATCCCCAGTTTGATGGCGGCACGCTTGAGGTAGCTCTCGACGGTGTTGACCTTCAACTGCAACTGTTCGGCCAGTTCAGGCGCGGTGCGGCCGGCGAGGAGGCCGACGCACACTTCCATCTCACGGTTGGACAGGCTCAAGCCCAGTTGCTGCACGCGCTCGCAAAAACGCAATCGCAGGGTTTCCAGGCCTAGCAGCGAGGCTTCAGTCGCTGCGGCTTGCGCCTCGGGATCCGCATTCGCCGGTTGCAGCGCGTGGATGTGCTTTTCCACCATCGGCAGCAATACCGGGGAGATGTCCTGTAACAGGCTGCGCTCCCGGGCGGAAAACCGCTTCGACGGCCCGCAGCGGTACACGGAAATCACGTAACGGTAACCGTCCTTGCGCCGGGTCAGGTGCAACTGCGACGCATCGGTGACCGTGGAGGGTTCGGGGGCGGGCACGTCGCTGCTGCCGGGATCGGTGCTCAGTTCGGAATACACCGTCTCGGCCGTCAGTGTCGCGTCTTTGGGGCATTCAGGCTCGCTGCGCGGTTGCGCACGTCCGACCGGCTCCACGCGCATCTGCCGGATATGTGTGGCATCCACGGCCAGTTGGGTGAGGATCAGATCATGCAGCATCCGCGGAAAATGCCGGCTGCCGGTGCTGGCGATGACCTTGCCGATGTGAGGGAACAGATGTGAGTTCATGTGTTTCATCCATGAGTAGCAATGGGGGAATTGCGCTTTCCCGACTCTCCGGCTGATGTCCTTGGCCGGCGACCACAAATCGGGAAATTTGGATCCTATCCTAGTACAACGTTTGAGCGACCGTTTAATGAAGGGGTTATTAGCTCATAACGAACATTGAGTGCCGCAACCGCATCGCCTTCCACTCGTCGCATGTATCGAACGACGCAGAACCGAACCGGCTCTACCCGATGTCATCTTCGCGAGGCATTCGATATGTTCGATCAACGCAAAAAAGACTCCCTGTCGGCCTGGCGCAATCTGGCAACACAGTCTCGGGAGCAGCTCGACCCTCAGGATCAATACGATGAGTTGCTCAAGGGGGCCGACGAGATGCTGGAGCAGGGACTTATCAACGCTTCCGAGTGGCGACAGTTGGTGCGCGATGCAGGCCACATCTTTATCCGTCATGAAGACTTGTCTGCGCCACCGCTTGAAGGGTAGCAGGCACTCCGGACATTCAGCGGCAATGCGCGTCCACCAGTTCGATCCAGTGCCTGACGGGCGTGCGGCCGGCGCCATCGAGGTGTGCCTGACAGCCGATGTTGGCGGTTGCGATGATCTCGGGATGACCACTCTCCAGCGCAGCGAGTTTGTTGTCGCGCAGTGATCTGGCCAGCGCCGGTTGGGTGATCGAGTAAGTACCTGCCGAGCCGCAGCACAGATGGGCGTCGGGGACTGCAGTCAGGTCGAAGCCCAGTCGGACCAGCAACGACTCCACCACACCGCCAAGTTTCTGCGCGTGCTGCAAGGTGCAGGGGCAATGGAAAGCCACACGTTGATTGGCGTGGATGCCTAAGGATTCGAGCGGCTCTTCGCGCAGCACCTCAACCAGATCTTTTGCAAGCGCGCTGACGGCTTTGGCCTTTTCGGCATAAGCCGGATCGGCGCCGAGCAAATGCCCGTAATCCTTGATGAACGCACCGCAACCGCTGGCGGTCTGCACGATCGCCTCGGCACCCCGTTCGATGGCCGGCCACCACGCATCGATATTGTGACGGGCGCGGTCAAGGCCGGTGGTCTGGGCGTCGAGGTGATAATCTACCGCGCCACAACAACCAGCCTCGCGGGCCGGGATCACGCTGATGCCCAGACGATCCAGCACCCGTGCCGCTGCTACATTGGTATTGGGTGACAAACCCGGCTGTACGCAACCCTCCAACATCAGCACTTGCCTTGCATGGCGGATGTCGGGACGTGATGCAGGCATCACCGCGTTGCGTGGCAGTTTGTCTTGCAGGGCATCGGGCAGTAGCGCCCGGAACATCTGCCCGCCATTGACCAACCCTTTGAACAACCGCGGATTGGGCACGACGCTTCGAAGCCCTTCGCGCAACAGGCGTTGCCCGAGCGGCCGCGGGACGGCTGCGTCGACCACTGCTCGGCCAATGTCGAGCAGGTTGTGATAGTCCACGCCGGAAGGGCAGGTGGTTTCACAGTTACGGCATGATAGGCAGCGATCCAGGTGTTGCTGGGTTTTCGCCGTAACTTCGTTGCCTTCGAGTACTTGCTTGATCAAATAGATGCGTCCGCGCGGGCCGTCCAGTTCATCGCCGAGCAATTGATAAGTCGGGCAGGTCGCGTTGCAGAATCCGCAATGAACGCACGTGCGCAGGATGCTTTCGGCCTCTTCGGCGCGGGGCAGTTGTCGGGCTTGCGGGCTGAGGGTGGTCTGCATGGCTCAAAGCTCCGCGTACTGACGCCCGGGATTGAAAATGCCCCGGGGGTCGAGTTGTCGTTTGAGTTGGCGGTGATAGTGCAGCAGGGCGGGCGCCAGAGGATGGAACGGCTCATCGATCAGGCCGTGGCTGTAGCAGGCCGCATGCCCGCCGACGTCTCCGACTACTTTGCGAATGGTCGCCGCTTCGGCTGTCGATTTGAGCCAGCGTTGCGCGCCGCCCCAGTCGAGCCACTGCTCGCCGGGCAGGTTCAGCGGCGGCGTGTTGAGCGGCACGGACAGGCGCCAGAGCGGTTGGTCTTCATCGAAGAAGCCCAGGCGTTGCTCGTTGAGGTCGGCCCAGAACGAACTGTCGATCAACTCGCCGCCAAGGCGATCATGGGCGGCCGCCACTGAACCTTCGCCACCCTCCAGACGCAAGTGCAATTGCCGGCCATCGTGACAGGCGGCGCTGATCGGCAACGGCTGCTGGCTCCATTCGGCCAGGCGCAGCAGGGCTTGTTCGCCGGTCATTTCCAGACTAAGGCTCAGGCACGCACGCGGTTTGGGCAGCACCTTGAGCGAGACTTCGGTGATCACCCCCAGCGAGCCGTAACTGCCGCTCATCAGGCGCGACAGGTCGTAGCCGGCGACGTTTTTCATGACTTCGCCGCCGAAGCGCAAATGCTTGCCATGTCCCGTGATGATCCGCGTGCCCAACACGAAATCGCGCACCGATCCCGACCAGGGCCGACGCGGCCCGGACAGGCCCGTGGCGATCATGCCGCCGACTGTTGCGTCGTCGGCGAAGGCGGGTGGTTCACAAGCCAGCATCTGTTGCGAAGCGTCCAGCACGGCCAGCAGTTCCACTAGTGGAGTGCCGCAGCGTGCGGTGATCACCAGTTCGGTCGGGTCGTAGCTGACGATGCCGCGATGGGCGCGGGTGTCGAGAATCTCGCCACCGACGATGCGTCCGAGAAACGCCTTGCTGTTGGCCCCCTGAATGCGCAGCGGCGTGGCGCTTTCCAGTGCCCGGTTGACCTGTTCGAGCAACGCGGCGCTGTCATCGAAATCCTTCCTTTCACCCATCAGAACCGCTCCAGCTCGGGGAAGGGCAATTGCCCGTGGTGTACGTGCAGGGCGCCGAATTCGGCGCAGCGATGCAGGGTCGGAATGTTTTTGCCGGGGTTAAGCAGGCCGCCCGGGTCGAAGGCTTTCTTCACAGCGTGGAACAGGGTCAGCTCATCACCGTTGAACTGCGCGCACATCTGGTTGATTTTTTCCCGGCCCACGCCGTGTTCGCCGGTGATGCTGCCGCCGACCTTCACGCACAGTTCGAGGATCTTGCCGCCCAGCACCTCGGCACGTTCCAGTTCGCCGGGCTGATTGGCATCGAACAGAATCAGTGGATGCATGTTGCCGTCGCCAGCGTGGAATACATTGGCGACCCGCAAGCCATATTCGGCTGAAAGCTGCGCAATCGCGTGCAGTACGCCGGGCAATTCGCGGCGCGGGATGGTGCCGTCCATGCAGTAATAGTCCGGAGATAACCGTCCTACGGCGGGGAAGGCATTCTTGCGTCCGGCCCAGAATCGCACGCGCTCGGCCTCATCCCGGGCCTGGCGCAGCTCGGTGGCACCGGCGTGGTCGAGCACCTCTCCGACCCGCGCGCAATCATCGTGGACATCGGCTTCAACGCCATCGAGTTCGCAGAGCAAAATCGCTTCGGCATCCACCGGATATCCGGCGTGGATGAAGTCTTCGGCGGCGCGGATCGCCAGGTTGTCCATCATCTCCAGGCCGCCGGGAATGATGCCGGCCGCGATAATGTCGGCCACTGCGCGACCGGCCTTTTCCACGGAGTCGAATGCCGCCAGCAGCACTTTGGCAGTCTGGGGTTTGGGCAAGAGTTTGACCGTGACTTCGGTGATGACGCCGAGCAGGCCTTCGGAGCCGGTGAACAGTGCCAACAGGTCGAAACCGGGGGAATCCAGCGCGTTCGAGCCCAGCGTCAGATGTTCGCCATCGACGGTAAGAATCTCGACCTTGAGTAGATTGTGCACGGTCAGACCGTACTTGAGGCAATGCACCCCGCCGGCGTTTTCCGCCACGTTGCCGCCGATGGAGCAGGCGATTTGCGAGGAAGGATCAGGCGCGTAATACAGCCCGAACGGCGCAGCGGCCTGGGAAATCGCCAGGTTGCGCACCCCGGGTTGAACCCGCGCGGTGCGGGCTTCAGGGTCGATGTGCAGGATGTTGTTGAAGCGCGCCATTACCAGCAACACGCCTTTCTCCAGTGGCAGGGCTCCGCCGGACAAACCGGTCCCCGCGCCTCTGGCCACCACCGGAACCCGCCGCTCATGGCAGATCCGCAACACGCCCTGAACTTCATCGATGTGCCGTGGCAGTACCACCAGCAACGGCGTGGTGCGATAGGCGGAGAGGCCATCGCACTCATACGGCTTGAGTTCCTCAAGCTGATGCAGGACTTCAAGATCCGGCCACTGGCGCTGCAGGGCTTGCAACAACGCGGCTTTGTCGACGTCGGGCAAAACGCCGTCGACCTGTTCGTCGTAGAGAATGTTCATGATCGGTGGACGACCCTCCGTTGTCGTTATTCGAGGTCGGTGCCGTTTTCTATCATTGGGCCGCTGACCCCGAGAAGTAAAGCGTAGCGGCCGTTGGTCCGTTGTCCCGCGTGCTCCTGTAATATGCGGCGTTTCACTCCGACGAGATGAAAATCGAGGCAAGGATCAGAAACTGCGGCAGCAATGTCGCGCCTTGATCGGGCGTTGTCGGTGACATCCTTGACGCTCTACGCGGCGCTCGGCTCCCGCGCCAAGGGCGTGTTGACCCGGCCTGCGCTGTCCCGCTGGGTCAGTCGCATAAGTAAAAGATGTCCGATTGAAATCAGTTATCCATTTCAAGGAAGTATTGCGTGGCACTCAGGGTTTTAGTGGTCGGCGGTTATGGAAATTTCGGCAGCATTGTCAGTCGGCATCTGATTGAGATGCCGGACATCGAGCTGGTGATCTCCGGCCGCGACCCGCAGAAATTGGTGCGCAAAGTCGACGAGCTGAAATCTCGGTCGGGCGTTGTCTGCGAGAGTTGGTGCGGCAACGCGATGGGGGACGGGTTTGAAGCGGCTCTGAAATCGATGGGCATTCAACTGGTCATCCACACCGGCGGCCCGTTTCAAGGGCAATCCTATGCGGTCGCCGAGCGCTGCATCGACGCGGGTGTGCATTATTGCGACTTGTCCGACTGCAGAACTTTCGTCAACGGCATCGAAGCCCTCGATGCCCGCGCGAAACAGGCCGGCGTGGCGATTCTCAGCGGTTGCAGTTCGGTGCCGACACTTTCATCGGCCCTTATCGATGAACAGCGGCATCGCTTCTCCCGCATCGATTCGATCGAACATGGTATTTCCTCGTCGGCGAAAATGCCGGGCCTGTCGACGATTGAAGGTGTTCTGGCCTACGCCGGCAAGCCGATCAGGCAACTCAGGAATGGCCAGGTTCATGAGGTGGCAGGCTGGCTGGATCTGACGTTGCGCAGGATGCCTCAGTTGGGCGTTCGGGTGCTGGCGAACGTCGATGTTCCGGACATGGATATCTTCGCCAAACGCTACGGCGCACGAACCTTGAGTTTCAAGGCCGGCGCGGGCCTCAAGCTGGGTGGTGTGGCCAACGGTCTGTTCGCCCTGGCCCGCAGGTTTGGTGCGTTTCGTGATCATGTTCCCTGGGCGGCGCGGCTTCATCGCTGGGGTACCTGGTTCGAGCGATTCGGTGATGGCAAAAGCGCGATGTATATCGACGTGACAGGACTCGGTATCGACGGAAAACCGCTGGCCATGACGGTGCAGCTCACCGCCCGGAATGACAAGGGACCGGAGATCCCGAGCTGCGCAGCCGTTGCCCTGGCCGCGAAAATCGCCCGGGGATATCGGCCCGAGGCTGGCGCACGTCCCTGCGTGGGCGAGATCACAGTCGCTGAATACATGGCGGCCATCAACGATCCGCAGAATCTGAGCCTGTCGATGCATTTCTCTGACGGGCAGAACTGACCGTGCTCTATCTGTGCCTCAAATACATTCACATTATCGCCGCGGTTTTTCTGTTCGGATTCGGCATGGGCTCCTACCTCTACCTGATCGCCGCGAGCCGTACAGCCAACCCTCTGGTGATCGCTCACGTGGCGAGAATGGTCGTACGGTTCGACGCCTGGATCACCACGCCGGCGGGCTTTATCCAGATCGCGACGGGTTACGGGTTGACCAGGCTTGCCGGACTGCCCCTGACCACGGAATGGGTGCTGACCTCCTTGATTATTTTCCTGTGTGTCGGCTCGCTCTGGTTGCCGGTACTGGTGCTTCAAAAGCGTTTGCACGGGATGGCTTCGAGCGCGGTCGAGACCGGGGCAGGGCTCCCTGATGAGTACAGCTGCGTGTACCGAAAATGGTTCTGGATGGGGATTGCCGGATTTCTGGGGATGTTCGTGATCGTGCTGCTGATGGTGACGAAGATGACGCCGGGGCAGTGGGCCAACCTGTTGGTGTAGCGAACGCAACGCCCGATAAATCCGCACCGGGCGTCGCGTCGTATCAGGCGAAGCTCAATCCAGATCGCTTGCTTGATGTCGCTCAGGAACCTGGCTCGCTTCATCGCCCCACGTCCGGTTGACGCGCTGGCCACGAACCACCGCAGGCCGTTCGGCAATCTCTTGCGCCCAGCGCTGCACGTGGGTGTATTCGTGAGCGGAAAGGAACTCGGCGGCGGAGTAGACGTTGTTGCGCACCAATTGCCCGTACCAAGGCCAGACCGCGATGTCGGCGATGGTGTAGTCGTTGCCGGCGAGGTAGGGGCTTTCACTCAGGCGGCGATCAAGCACATCCAGCTGGCGCTTGGTTTCCATGGTGAACCGGTTGATCGGGTATTCGAGCTTTTCCGGCGCATAGGCATAGAAATGCCCGAAGCCACCGCCCAGGTAGGGTGCCGAGCCCATCTGCCAGAACAGCCAGTTCAGGGTTTCGGTGCGTCCCGCCAGGTCGGTGGGCAGGAAGGCGCCGAATTTTTCCGCCAGATAGAGCAGGATCGAGCCGGATTCGAAGACGCGAATGGTCGGTTCTACACTGCGATCCAGCAGCGCCGGAATTTTCGAATTGGGGTTGATCTCGACAAAGCCGCTGGAGAACTGGTCGCCCTCGTTGATGCGGATCAGCCAGGCGTCGTACTCGGCGTCGGTGCGTCCGAGCGCCAGCAACTCCTCAAGCAGGATGGTCACTTTCACGCCGTTGGGCGTGGCCAGCGAATACAGTTGCAACGGATGCTTGCCGACCGGCAGCGTCTTGTCGTGCGTTGGCCCGGCAGTCGGGCGATTGATGCTGGCGAACTGGCCGCCGGACGGAGCGATGTCTTTCCAGACCTTGGGTGGTGCGTAGGGCGCCTTGCTCATGAAACGGACCTCATCGGTTGCATGCCGGAATGGAGTGAGCCGGACGGTGAGCGTGCCGGGCTCTTGTCGAACAGGACACCACAGAAGGGCGTTTGAATGCCACTGGTTGTTCGCTGAAATGGTTTGACTAAAGACATGCCGGGCAGCTGCCGGGTGACCGCTTCTTCTATATAGAAGAATGTTGTTTGTCGGTAACAGAGCTATGGCGCGAATCTGTGCGCAATTGCGCCGGACTCACGCCGAGGCGCTGTTTGAAGGCTGTGGTCATATGCGCCTGCGAGTTGAAACCGCAGGCGAGGGCGATCTGCGAAAGACTGTCCGTTGTATCGCGCATTGACGCTCGGGCTTTGGCCAGTCGTCTGTCGATCAGGTAACTGTGGGGGCTTTTGCCGGTTGCCTGCTTGAAGGCACGCATGAAGTAACCCTCGGACAACTCCAGCAATTGCGCCATCGCCGGGACGGCGAGCGGGCTGCCGAGACCGGCGTCGATGAAATCATCCAGCAGGCGCATGCGGCTGCTGGTGATCGAGCCTGGAGACGACACCGCTTCATGACCTTCGACCCGTTCCGCCAGACCGAGCGCCCAGCGTTCCCAGTCATCATCCAGAGAGGCTTGCAGCAGCGCACTGCGCATTCGCGACGCGAGGTGAATGGCCTGCGGGTCGATGCGATTGTTGAACGCCCGGTCACCCGCCAGTGCTTTGCCGTCGGTGCGTATCACTCGCAGGTACTCGCCGCCCATGGGCGACTCGGACAGCACGTCACATCCAGCCGGAACAAACGCCAGGCCATTGGGCATCGCATCGAAGGGGCGTATCCGGTCAGTACCAATCGCGTGCACGCCGTGCTGGCTGTCGAAGGCAAAGCCGATCGCTGACTGGGTTGCCACGTACCGCGCCGAGTAGGCTGCGCCCGGCAGCAGTTCGATCGCCCACGGACCGGCCTCGATACGACGTATCGGTTCAGCGACGGTTATGGGGTGGCGCCGGTTTCGATGGTTCATGACCACCATAGTAGAGAAGAGGTCGGATAAAAGTCAGGTCAGTTTTTTGAAAGCCGACGTGGTGCGTCCGTGCCTAGACTGGGCCAAAGTTCAGGGAGCCACCTAAATGCACGCATTCACTCGCGACGATATCGAAAACGCTGCCCGCCAGGTTTACCAGGTGATGCCGCCTACCGCCCAATACCGTTGGCCGTTGCTGGCCGAGCGGTTGGGCTGCACCGTTTGGGTCAAGCATGAAAATCACACGCCGACCGGTGCCTTCAAGGTGCGAGGTGGTATTACCTTTATGCACTGGTTGCGGCGTGAACATCCGACAGTCAAAGGCATCGTCTCCGCGACGCGTGGAAATCACGGTCAGAGTCTGGCGCTGGCAGCGGGGGCCGTGGGCCTGAAAGCGCTGATTGTGGTGCCGCAGGGCAATTCGCTGGAAAAGAACAACGCCATGCGTGGCTTTGGTGGTGAAGTGGTCGAATACGGGCGCGATTTTGACGAGGCCCGTGAAGAGGCGGCGCGCCTGGCGCAGGAGCATGACCTTTTTCTGGTGCCGCCGTTTCACGTTGAACTGGTCAAGGGCGTGGCGACCTATGCGCTGGAGCTGTTCGGTGCGGCGCCGGATCTGGATACGGTGTACGTGCCCATCGGTTGCGGATCAGGGATCTGTGGTGTCATTGCTGCTCGCGACGCACTAGGACTGAACACTGAAGTGGTGGGCGTGGTGTCGACGGAGGCCGCGGCTGCCAAGCTGTCGTTCGAAGCAAATGTGATCTGCGAAACGGCGTCGGCGAATACCTTTGCCGATGGCCTGGCTGTGCGCAAGCCGATTGCGCAGGCGTTCGACATCTATAAGGAAGGGGCGGCGAGGATCGTCTCGGTCAGCGAAGGCGAGATTGCCGAAGCCATGCGTGTGTATTACACCGATACCCATAACCTTGCAGAGGGTGCAGGCGCCTCAGCGTTGGCTGCGTTGATGCAGGAGCGTGGGAGGATGGAGGGGAAGAAGGTCGGGGTGATTCTGTCCGGGGGGAATATTGACCGGTCGGTGTATGCGAAGGTGATTGGTTGATTTCTGGCGGGCTCGGCATTCAGTGACAGCTATACATTCGCCTCTATATAGAAACGGCCTTTTTCCCTCTCTTGATAGAAAACGCAAATTAAGGGTTGACGGGAGATTCTGAGTCTCTATAATTCGCCCCACTTCCGGCGCAGTCGAAACGGAAAACTCCTTGAGATTCAATGAGTTAAGTAGGTTTCGAAG
>NZ_POHV01000052.1:0-36092 GCF_002884345.1 Pseudomonas sp. GW456-12-10-14-LB2 | reverse complement strand
GCGTGGGAACGAGAGTTGGCGGTGGGCGGTGGGCGGTGGGCGGTGAGTCTGTGGTGGATCAGACCGCTTCGTTGAGAATCAAGCTGCGGTAATGCCCCGGATTGGTTCCCGACCACTTGCGAAACGCCTTGTAGAACGAACTCGCATCGGCAAACCCCAGGCGTGTGGCGATCTCGGCAAAACTGATCGAAGGCTCCGCCAGCCAGGTGATCGCCAACTCCTTGCGCACGCTGTCCTTCAACCCCTGATAAGTCTGCCCTTCTTCAGCCAGACGCCGACGCAGGGTCGAAGCCGACATGCACAACTGTTGGGCCAGCGCGTCGGTTTCCGGCCAGTGTTCAGCAGATAATTGCCGCAGATCCTGCTTGATCCGGCTCGCAAGGCTTTCCGGGTCGCGGTACTTCACCAGAATGTTGGCCGGGGCATGGGCCAGGAAACGCTTCAACTCCTCGGCGCTGCGCTTGATCGGCAGATCCAGCACGTCGGCGGCGAAGATCATCCGCGTGCGCGGCCGGTCGAAACGCAGGTTTTCCGAGAACATCACCCGATAGTCATCACAGAAATCCGGCGCCGGGCAGCGCAGCTCGATGGCCAGGATCGGAATCCGCCGCCCCGCCAGCCAGCACGCCACGCCGTGGACGATCATCCAGTAAGTGAAATAGGTGAAGGCGCGGCGCGGTTCCGGGTCGTCTTCCAGCAACACGATTTCCGCCAGACTCTGCTGGTGCACCAGTTGCGCCGGCAGACGTTCAAGCATCAACGACAGGAAATTCAGACCGGTGCTCAAACCTGCAGCCAGGTTCGGCTGGGCCATGGCGCTGCGGCAGAGGAATTCCAGGCTGCCGGATTTCAGCTTGCGCGGGTCCATGCCGAAGAACTCGTCATCGCCGCGCCGCGCCAGCAGGCGCCATAACCGTGCGTACTGACTGGCCGGGACGCGTGCGTCATCGGTGGACAGCAACGCCGGATCGATCCCGACCTTGCTCAAGACTTCTTCCGTGGCCACGCCCAGGGCACAACTTTGCAGCAGTGCCTCGCGCACCAGTTGAATGGCGATGGTGTCTTTTTCCGACATGGAACGCGCGCAATCCTGTTGTTGTTCGAGTGGCGGGCATCTTAGCGCAGCTGGCTCGGTGGCGTGGATGTTCAGACTCGTTCAGCTCCGGTTCAGCTAAATGTCAATGAATGCCATGTGAGAATGACTTTCATTATGTTACAACTTGTAACCTCATTTCGTTACACAGTGATCGTCGAATGCTCGTTCCCTTTTTGATCATGTTGCGCGAAGGCATCGAAGCCGCGCTGATCGTTGGCATCATCGCCAGCTACCTGCAACAGACCGGCCGTGGCCAGTGGATGCCGGCGGTGTGGATCGGAGTGTTCCTCGCTGCTGCGCTGGCGTTGCTGGTCGGCGGTGGCCTGGAGCTGGTCAGCGCCGAATTCCCGCAAAAACAGCAGGAACTGTTCGAAGGCGTGGTCGGGCTGGTGGCCGTGGGCATTCTCAGTTCGATGGTGTTCTGGATGCGCAAGGTGGCGCGTTCGATCAAGCATTCGCTGCAAGCCTCCCTCGATCACGCGCTGACCGCGTCAAAGCATCAGGTCATCGCGCTGATCGCCATGGTGTTTTTCGCCGTGGCCCGTGAAGGTCTGGAAACCGTGTTCTTCCTGCTCGCCGTGTTCCAGCAGAGCGAAGGCCCGGCCGCGCCGATCGGCGCCCTGCTCGGCCTGATCCTGGCGATCATCGTCGGCTTCCTGATCTACAGCGGCAGCATGCGTTTGAACCTGTCGGCGTTCTTCCGCTGGACCGGGCTGTTCATCCTCGTGGTCGCCGCCGGGATTCTCGCCAACTCGGTACAGGCCCTGCATGAGGCCGGGGTGTGGAACCACCTGCAAACCGTGCTCTTCGACTTCAGCGCGACGCTGCCGATGGATGGCCCGCTGGGCTCGGTGCTGGCCGGCATGTTCGGTTATCAGGACGCGCCGACCGTCAGCACCCTCGGCGCCTACCTGATTTATCTGCTGGTGGCGCTGGTCATGTTCTTCATGCCGGCACCCAAGCCCGCTGCCCAATCGTCTTCCGTTTCCAGCCAATAAGGGCCTTCATGTCAAAGCCTAATACTTCTCAGGCCTCGCCTCCCCGCGCCTTGCGCTGGGCGGTGGCCGGTTCGGTGGTCGTGATGATCGCCGCCGGTGGCCTGTTCTACTACGCCTCGAAAATGGCCGCCGCCAAACGTCAGCACAACCATGACGAAGTGGTGGTGAACATCCATCCGCACAGTTGCGAGCCGAACGCCCTGACGGTGCCGGCCGGCCACGCCAGCTTTCGCATCGTCAACCGCTCCGACCGGGCGGTGGAATGGGAAATTCTCGACGGCGTGCTGGTGATCGAAGAACGCGAGAACATCGCCCCGGGCCTGAGCCAGGTAATCAACGCCAACCTGCAACCCGGCGATTACGCCATCACTTGCGGCCTGCTGAGCAACCCGCGCGGCACGCTGCACGTGACGCCGACCGCCGCTTCGGATGCCGCCGCCAAGGCCAAGCCTTCGATGGTTGCCTTCGTCGGGCCGCTGTCGGAGTTCCGCGTGTATCTGGCCAGCCAGAGCAGCGCGCTGATCAAAGCCGTGACGGCGCTGAATCAAGCCATCGACAGCGGCGATCTGGCCCAGGCCCAGGCTTTGTATTTGCCGACCCGCGCCGCGTATCAGCGTCTGGCCCCCGCCGCACAACGTCTGGCGGAGCTGGACAACAGCATCAACGCCCGCGCCGATTACTTCGAAAAACGCGAGCAGGATCCGGCCTTCGTCGGTTTCCACCGTCTCGAATACGCGCTGTTCCAGCAACGCAAACTCGATGATCTGACGCCCATTGCCCAAGGCTTGCTCGACAACGTCACCACCCTGAAACAACAGCTGCTGGCCCAGTCGCTGCCGCCGGAGCAACTGGTGGAAATCGTCGTGCGCAACCTCAATACCCTCGCCGACGTGCGCGCCGCCAGCGGCGAAGAGGAACGCTACAGCCACAGCGATCTCAACGGCTTCGCGGCCAATCAGGAAACCGCGCACAAAGTCGTCGAACTGCTGCGCCCGCTGCTGAGCAAATCCGCCGCCGACCTGATGCCGAAAATCGACAGTGCGCTGGCTGATTTCGATACCACGCTGAACGGCTTCAAGGTCAAGGACGGCTACGCCAGTTACGACACCGTCAACGGTGAGCAACGCAAGCAGATCGCCGACAAGGCCAAGGCCCTGGCCGACGCCCTCGACGCCATTGATCCCGCCCTCGGCCTCTCCGGCCTGTAAGCAGAAGACGAATACCGATGAACGATTCCGAACACTTCAACCTGCAACGTCGCCGCGTACTGATGGGCATGGGCGCCGCCGGCGTCGCACTGGCCGGTACTGCCCTGAGCTGCCCGGCGATGGCCGCCGCCCCTGCGCAAGTCACCGAAGCGCCGAGCAGCGACAAGACCCAGGATCACCACGATTTCCATGGCGTGCACCAGACTGGCATCGTCACCCCGCGTCCGGCGGCCGGCATGCTGGTGTCGTTCGATGTGCTGGCCAGCGACCGTGAAGACCTGGAGCGGCTGTTCCGCACCCTCAACGAGCGCATCTCATTCCTGATGAAGGGCGGCCCGGTGGCGCAGATCGATCCGAAGTTGCCGCCGCCGGATTCCGGAATCCTCGGCCCGGTGGTGACGCCGGACAACCTGACCATCACCGTGTCCGTCGGCGAATCGTTGTTTGATGAGCGTTTCGGCCTCGCGTCCGCCAAACCCAAGCGTCTGGTGCGCATGGTCGGTTTCCCTAACGATGCGCTGGAAGCCGATTGCTGCCACGGCGACCTGAGCCTGCAGTTCTGCTCCAACACCGCCGACACCAACATCCACGCCCTGCGCGACATCGTGAAAAACCTGCCGGACCTGCTGCTGGTGCGCTGGAAACAGGAAGGCAGCGTGCCGCCGCAAGCCCCTGCCAAACCCGGTGTGCCGGCGCAATCGGCGCGCAACTTTCTGGGTTTCCGTGACGGTTCGGCCAACCCGGATTCCAACGACGGCAAGGCCATGGACCGCATCGTCTGGGTGCAACCGGGCAGCGACGAACCGGCCTGGGCGGCCCACGGCAGTTATCAGGCGGTGCGGATCATCCGCAACTTCGTCGAACGCTGGGACCGCACGCCATTGCAGGAACAGGAAAGCATCATCGGCCGGGTCAAAACCACCGGCGCGCCAATGGGCGCCAGCCATGAAACCGAAGTCCCGGATTACAGCAAGGACCCGGAAGGCAAGCTGACCAAGCTCGACGCGCACATCCGCCTGGCCAATCCGCGCACCGCCGCGAGCCAGGCCAATCTGATCCTGCGCCGTCCGTTCAACTACTCCAACGGCGTGAACAAGAATGGCCAGCTCGACATGGGCCTGCTGTTCATCTGCTACCAAGCCGACCTGGAAAAAGGCTTCATCACCGTGCAGACCCGCCTCAACGGCGAGCCGCTGGAGGAATACCTCAAGCCGGTCGGCGGCGGTTACTTCTTCACCCTGCCGGGTGTCACGGGCGACAAGGATTTCATCGGTCGTTCGCTGCTCGACGCTACTCAACCAAAAACAACTGCATAGCATTCAACAGGAGCCGCCCCATTAAAAAAACGCCACTCGCGTTATTACTGACCCTTGGTTTGCTCAACACCCCGCTGTCGGCGTTCGCCGCGACCGCGCCACTGGATCTGGTGGGGCCAGTGTCGGACTACAAGATCTACGTCACCGAACAACTGGATGAACTGGCCAGCCACACCCAGCAGTTCACCGACGCGGTGAAAAAAGGCGACCTGGCCACCGCGCAGAAGCTCTACGCGCCGACCCGCGTTTATTACGAGTCGATCGAGCCGATCGCCGAGCTGTTCAGTGACCTCGACGCCTCCATCGACTCCCGCGTCGATGACCACGAGCAAGGCGTGAAAGCCGAAGACTTCACCGGCTTCCACCGCATCGAATACTCGCTGTTCTCGGAAAAGAGCACCAAGGATCTGGACGCCCTGGCGGACGGCCTGAACAAGGACGTGAAGGACCTGCAGACCCGCGTCGCCGGCCTGACCTTCCCGCCGGAAAAAGTCGTCGGCGGCGCCGCTGCGCTGCTCGAAGAAGTCGCCGCGACCAAGATCTCCGGTGAAGAAGACCGCTACAGCCACACCGACCTGTACGACTTCCAGGGCAACATCGACGGCGCGAAGAAAATCGTCGACCTGTTCCGTCCGCAGATCGAGAAACAGGACAAGGCCTTCGTTGCCAAAGTCGACAAGAACTTCGCCACCGTGGACAAGATCCTGGCGAAGTACAAGACCAAGGACGGTGGTTTCGAGACTTACGACAAGGTGAAGGACAACGACCGCAAGGCGCTGGTAGGCCCGGTCAATACCCTGGCGGAAGACCTGTCGACATTGCGTGGCAAACTCGGGCTGAACTGAGTCCGCGCATAAAAAAAACCCCGGACGCTTGCTGCGTTCGGGGGATTTTTTGTGGGCCGGTTTTAGAGAATGCGATAGAGCAACCGCTCGACCCGCACCCGGCTCACGCGCTTGAGGAACTTGGCCACGCCCGCCGGGTAATCCGGCAAGGCTTCCAGATCCTGGAAACGTGCGATTCGCGTGGTGTGAACGAAGATGTTCTCCAGCTCCGCACGGCGCGGCTCGAGCCACTCGCCTTTCGGGTCATCGATCAGCAAGGCGTTTTCCAGATCGAGACGGAACGCCCGCGGATTGAGGTTGTTGCCGGTCAGCAGCGTATAGCGCTGGTCGATCCACATGCCCTTGAGGTGATAGCTGTTGTCGCCCTCACGCCACAGGTGCAGGTTCAACTGGCCGCTGTCGATGTTGCGCTGATGTCGCTTGGCGAAACGGCGCAGGCTGATCTCGTAGAGATACGGCAGCGCGGCGATCACCTTGAACGGCTCGGTCGGCGGGATGTAGAAGTCGTTGGCGGTCTTGTCGCCGACCACGATGTCGATCTTCACGCCACGCGCCAGCGCCCGGTTGATCTCGCGGATCACGCCGAGCGGCAGGTTGAAGTACGGCGTGCAGATGGTCAGCTGCTTCTGGGCGCTGGCGATCAGTTCCAGAATCACCCGGTTCAGCGGGTTGTTCTTGCCCACGCCAAGCAACGGACTGACCGACAGGCCGGTATGCGCCGTGCTGCCGGCACTGGTGTCGTACGCCGCGTATTTGAGACGGCTGCGCAGATCGCCGATGTCGTTGCGCAGGCTGCGGGTGGTCGGCAGGTTCGGCAGGTCGAGGCGATGCACCGCTTTCGATTCGATCAGGCCGTGCTTGACCAGATGGTGCATCGAGTCCGCCAGTTCGCGGCTTTGCAGCACGTGATAACGGTCGAAACGGTACTTGTCGAACTTGTGCAGGTAGACGTTGTTCAGGCTGGCACCGCTGTAGACCACGCAATCGTCGATCACGAAGCCTTTGAGGTGCAGCACGCCGAACAACTCGCGGGTCTGCACCGGCACGCCGTAGACCGGCACCACGCTCTGGTGGGTGCGGGTCATTTCCTGATACCACGCCGAGTTGCCCGGCTGTTTGCCGGCACCGATCAAGCCGCGCTGGGCCCGCAGCCAGTCGACGACCACCGCGATTTCAAGCTCGGGACGCTTGAGTTTGGCGGCGTGCAAGGCATCGAGGATTTCCTGGCCGGCTTCATCGTTTTGCAGATAAAGCGCGACGAGGTAGATGCGCTGGGTCGCCTGGGCGATTTTCTCCAGCAGGCAACGGCGGAAATCGGCGGCGCCGGGCAGGATCGTCACGGCCTCGGCGGTCAGCGGAAAGCTGCGCAGTTTGGGCAGCAGAGAGCGTTTGAAAAGCAACGGCATAGGGCTCGCAATGGGTCGAATCCGAAGAACCGAGAGCTTACACCATCAACTCCTTCGGGTCTTCCCGCCTGATTGATCGTTCCCGCGCTCTGCGTGGGAACGCAGCCCGGGACGCTCCGCGTCCCTTCCAGAGCTGGAACGCAGAGCGTCCCTTGAGGCATTCCCACGCAGAGCGCGGGAACGATCAAGTAGAACGCGAGAGCGATCATAAAATAACTGCTTGACCAAGGAGAACGATCGTTCTACTGTTCGCCACATGAACGAAATCACCAGCAACGACACGACCCGAGACATCATTCTGGATGTCACCGAAAAGTTGATCTACAAAAGTGGCATCGCTGCCACCGGTATGGATCTTCTGGTGAAAACCGCCGGCGTTTCCAGAAAGAGTATCTACCGCTACTTCGCCAACAAGGAGGAGCTGACCGTCGCCGCCCTGCAACGACGAGACGTGCGCTGGATGCACTGGTACAGAAGCGCCGTCGATCAGGCCGAAACCCCGGCCGATCGGCTGCTCAACCTGTTTACCGTGCTCAAGGGCTGGTTCGCCTCGGAAGGTTTCCGGGGCTGTGCCTTCATCAACACCAGCGGTGAGACCGGCGATCCCGAGGATCCGGTTCGCCTGGTCGCCAAAGACCACAAACAGAAACTGCTCGACTACCTGTGCGAGCTGTGTACCGAACATGGTGCCGAGGATCCGCAACTGTTGGCCAAACAGCTGCTGATACTGATTGACGGTGCCATTACCGTAGCGCTTGTGATGGGTGATCACAGTGCCGCCGATAATGCGCAATGCATGGCGCGAAAGTTATTGGACCTGTAACGCCTTAATAAGCCTGACAAGTTGTTTAACTGTTAATAGATCGGGAGACAAACATGTCTACTGCAGCCGAAGTTCGTCCGCCATTGCCACCGTTCAACCGTGAATCGGCCATTGAAAAAGTTCGTCTGGCCGAGGATGGCTGGAACTCCCGCGACCCGGAGCGCGTGTCGCTGGCCTACACCCTGGACACCAAGTGGCGTAACCGCGCCGAGTTCGCCAACAACCGCGAAGAAGCCAAGGGTTTCCTGACCCGCAAATGGGTCAAGGAACTGGATTACCGCCTGATCAAGGAACTCTGGGCCTACTCCGACACCCGCATCGCCGTGCGCTACGCCTACGAGTGGCACGACGACTCGGGCAACTGGTTCCGTTCCTACGGCAACGAGAACTGGGAATTCGACGACAACGGCCTGATGTTCCAGCGTTACGCCTGCATCAACGACATGCCGATCAAGGAAAGCGAACGCAAGTTCCACTGGCCGCTGGGCCGGCGCCCGGATGATCATCCGGGATTGTCCGAGCTGGGTCTGTAATTAAGTAGCCGATCCCTCCTGCACAGTGTGCAGGAGGGATTTTCAGGCGAATTCGGCAGTCCGGGCCGATTGCGCTTTAGCCTCAAGTTCCCGCACCAGCGGCAACACCCGCTGACCGAAATACTCCACCTCTTCCTGAAAATGCAGGAACCCCGCCAATACCAGATCAACCCCCACCGCTTTCAACGCGACGATGCGCTCGGCAATCTGCTGCGGCGTGCCGATCAGGTTGGTCTTGAAGCCGTCGTTGTACTGCACCAGATCTTCAAAGGTCGATTTGGCCCAGTTGCCCTCACCTTCCGGCGACGCCCTGCCCGCCTGTTTCGCTGCATCACCGAAGGCATTCACCGCTTCCGGGTCAGCCTGATCGATGATCTGCGCCAGCACCGCTTTGGCTTCTTCTTCGGTATCTCGGGCGATCACAAAAGCATTCACCCCGATTTTTACTGAATGATGGTTTGCCGCCGCTTTGGCGCGAATGTCGTCGACCTGTGCCTTGATGCCCTCGACGCTGTTGCCGTTAGTGAAATACCAATCCGACACCCGCGCCGCCATGTCACGTGCGGCACGGGAGCTGCCGCCCTGAAAGATTTCCGGGCGGCCCAGCGGTTTCGGTTTGAGGCTGTAATTGTCGAAGCGATAGAAATCGCCACGGAAGGTGAAGTTGTCCTGACTCCAGATCCCTCGCAATGAACGGATGAACTCTTCAGAACGACGATAGCGCTCGTCGTGCTCCAGCCAATGCTCGCCAATCGCCTGGAATTCGCCCTTGAACCAGCCGCTGACGATGTTCACCGCAATCCGGCCGTTGGTGAGTTGATCGATGGTCGCCAATTGTTTGGCCGCCAGCGCCGGTTGCCACGGGCCGGGCAAGATGGCGGCGATGACTTTGAGTTGGCTGGTGGCCGCGAGCAGCGCGTGGCTGAAGGCAACCGATTCATGCTGAAACTCGGCGCCGTAACCGGCGGTGAAGCGGATTTGCGTCAGGGCATATTCGAAACCCGCCGCCTCGGCCAATTGCGCCAGTTTGCGGTTGTAGTCGATGCCCCAATCGGTGCGTTGCTCGATCTTGCTGACCACCAGGCCACCGCTGACGTTCGGCACCCAGTAGGCAAATTTCACGGCTTGCTGACTCATTGGCGTGTCCTCGGGACAGTTGATGAAGGTGAGTAAGCCAGAGCAGCAAGCGTGCCAGCGGCGGGAGACCCGGTTTTATTGGTTTCTCCGGAAATCGGCATGCATGGTGAGAGGGTGAATTGTTGGGTGCGTGTTGGGTGGGCAACAGTTGAGCCGTCGCTGGTCGAGTCTTATGGGTCGCCGCAACATTCGGAAATGAGTAACATGACTGCCCTCCCCGCAGCCCAGCTCTGCGCCCTGCCGAAATAAGCCGATTCCATGCCTTTCGAACTCAGCGTTGACCTCACCACCCTGGCCGTTCTGGCCCTTGTCGCTTTCATTGCCGGATTCATCGACGCCATCGCCGGCGGTGGCGGTCTGTTGACCACGCCTGCGTTGCTCACCGCCGGCCTGCCGCCGCACCTGGTGCTGGGCACTAATAAACTGAGTTCGACCTTCGGTTCGGCCACCGCCAGTTTCACCTTCTACCGACGCAAGCTGTTTCACCCACGGCAGTGGATGCACGCCATCGTCGGCACGCTGGTCGGTGCGCTGACCGGCGCCGTCGTCGCCCATTACCTGCCCGCCGAATGGCTGAACAAGATGCTGCCGGTGATCGTCTTCGCCTGTGGCCTGTACCTGTTGTTTGGCGGCACGCCGAAAGCGCCGCTGGACAGCGACGCACCGATCAAGAAGAAGTGGCAATCGACCCAGGGCTTCAGCCTCGGTTTCTACGACGGCGTAGCCGGCCCCGGCACTGGCGCGTTCTGGACGGTCAGCAGCCTGCTGCTGTACCCGATCGATCTGGTCAAGGCCAGCGGCGTGGCGCGCAGCATGAACTTCGTCAGCAACATTGCGGCGCTGTCGGTGTTCGTGTTTTCCGGGCAGGTGGACTGGATCATCGGCCTGAGCATGGGCCTGTCGGTGATGGTCGGCGCATTCTTCGGGGCGCGCACCGCGATCAGCGGCGGCGCCAAGTTCATTCGTCCGGTGTTCATCACCGTGGTGCTGGGGTTGACCGTGCGTCTAGCCTGGCAGCACTGGTTCAGCGTGGCCTAAGCGCCGCGCCACGTAGACGTCGATCAGATAACGGGCAATCGATTTGGACGCCGGCAACGGCGGCAGATCGTGCACGTTGAACCACTGGGCGTCTTCGATCTCGTCTTCCTGACAGACAATCTGGCCACCGGCGTATTCGGCATGGAAGCCGAGCATCATCGAATGCGGGAACGGCCAGCACTGGCTGCCCATGTATTGGATGTTCTTCACCTCGATCTGCACTTCCTCGCGCACTTCGCGAATCAGGCAATCCTCGGCCGACTCACCCGGTTCAGCAAACCCGGCCAGCGTGCTGTAGACCCCGGTGACGAAACGCGGTGAGCGCGCCAGCAGCACTTCATCGCCACGGGTCACGAGCACGATCATGCTCGGCGAAATCCGCGGATAACTGCGCAGGTCGCACGGCTGGCAATACATCGCCCGCTCCCGCGGCACCTGGGTCATGGCCTGACCGCAGTTGCCGCAGAAACGGTGTTCGCGCGCCCAAGTACCAATCTGCGCCGCATAACCCAGCACTTTGTAGATCGTGTGATCGCCATCGAGCATGAACGCCCGCAGGCCTTTCCAGCTGCAACCCGGCACCTCGCTGGTGCTGCGCAGTTCCAGCAGATACACCGGCTCGCCATCGAGATGACCGATACCGTGCTCGGCAAGGATCGACAAGTCCTGGCGCTTGAGCCATTCCCGCGGGAACAGCGCGCCGTTGTCATCGAACAGGAAACCCTCGGGGCTGCGCGCCACGGCCCAGCCGCCGGGTTGATCGGTGTCCAGTACTGCAGTGGTCCAGCGAGATGTCATGGTTTCTCAATCCAGAAATTCGGGTTTCTGTTTGCTCATATGGGCGGCCATGGCCACGCGCAAATCGTTGGATTGCAGCATGGCGGCGTTCCAGGTGGCAACGTACTCGAGACCGTCGTCGATGCGATGGTCGCGCATGTAGCTGATCATTTCCTTGGTGCCGGTGACCGCGATCGGCGACTTGCCGGCGATGTCCCGGGCAATGTCCATCACGCCTTCGATAAGGCTGTCCTTGTCGCTGTAGACGCGATTGACCAGACCGATGCTGCGCGCTTCTTCGGCGCCAAAGGTGCGACCGGTGTAAGCCAGCTCACGCAGCATGCCGTCACCGATGATCCGTGGCAACCGTTGCAAAGTGCCTACATCAGCCGCCATGCCGATATCGATTTCTTTAATAGAGAATTGCGCGTCTTCGGCGGCGTAGCGCATGTCGCAGGCGGCGATCAGATCGATGGCGCCGCCCAGGCAATACCCCTGGATCGCCGCGAGTACCGGTTTGCGGCAATTGTCGACCGCATTGAAGGATGCTTGCAGGGTCAGGATCTTCTTGCGCAGCAGGCGCGCATTGCGGCCGACGTCCTTGCCCAGCTCATTGGCCACGCCGGCCAGCATCATCAGGTCGATGCCCGAGGAAAAGTGTTTGCCGGCGCCGCTGAGCACCACCACCCGCACTTCGTCGGTGTCGTCGATCCACTGGAACACCTCGACGATTTCGCTCCAGAACGCGGCGTTCATCGAGTTGATCTTTTCCGGACGATTGATCTGCAAATGGGCGATGTTGTCGGCCAGTTCGACGCTGAAGGCGGTGTATTGAGTCATGGCAGAAGTCCTTTACCGGGCTGAAAATGAGGCCCGAACTATAACAAGGCATCAGCACGGCGGTTCGGCCAAATGCGGGACTCTAGCCGTTCTTCACCGCGACGAAGGCGGCGGTCTCGTAAGGCACCGTCACCACTTCCCTGCCCCGCAACTGCGGCTCGCCGGCAATCAGTTGAGCAATCTGCTCGTCGATCTTCGCACGTTGTTGGTCACTCAACGCCGCAATGAAACTGGTGGAGCGCACCCGGTTGAAAATCACATCCTCCGGCGAGCCGGTATGGCCATGCTGAAAGTGCTGCGCCTGCAACGGCCCGAACGCCGGATGGGGAAAGGCCTTGCGCCATTCGCCGGTGTAGAAGCGCGGTGTGTCACCTTCCAGCGCATTGACGATGGCGTCCAGCTTGGGCACCCAGTCGATCCGGGTGTCGCGCAGGTTCCAGATCAGGCCCAGCTTGCCTCCCGGTTTAAGGACCCGGGCGATTTCATCCAGCGCTTCTGTGCTGGCAAACCAGTGAAAGGCCTGGGCGCAGACCACGGCATCCACCGAGGCGTCGGGCAGCGGCAAATCCGTCGCCGTACCGCTGACGGCCAGCACCTGCGGCCAGGCCAGCGACAGTTTTTCCAGCATCTGCGCCACCGGTTCCACGGCGATCACCTGGGCGCCGGTCGCCACCAGCCGTCCGGTGAACTTGCCGGTGCCGGCGCCGAGGTCGATAACGGTCTTGTGGCCATCAAGGCCCAGCGTGCCCGTCAGCCATTCACTGACGGCCGGCGGATAGTCGGGCCGGCCTTTGACGTAGGTGTCGGCAGCGGTTTTGTAGCCGCTGGCGGCCGAGTGGTGAACCTGATCTTTCATGGCCAAACTCCCATGGTAGAACTGCAGATCGACAACGAGTGCTGACGAGCATAGCGCCGGAAAAAGGGCTTTCCTTTAACAAAGCCTGACAAAGCAATGAATAAATTTTCACCCTGCGGTGTTCAAAGTGAAACATGACCCCCTGTGGAGCCTTGCCCATGACTATCCGTTCCGTTATGTTCGCCGCCCCGTTGCTGGTGGCCGCGGTTTTCGCGAGCCCCCTCGCCTTCGCCAATGGCGATGAAGAGGCGCCGGTACAGAAGCCCAACTGCCCCAAAGGCCAGGTGTTCGACACCAAGACCCAGAAGTGTGTGATGCAGACCAGCCATCTGGTGCCCGACGCCGACCGGACCGATTACGCCTACCGTCTGGCCAAGGCCGGCCGTTATGAAGAAGCCCTGACCCTGCTCGACACGCTGGAACAACCGAACACCGCCAAGGCCCTCAACTATCGCGGTTACGCCACGCGCAAACTGGGGCGCACTGACGAAGGCATCGGATATTACCTGCAATCGGTCAAGCTTGATCCGCAGTACGCGCAAGTCCGCGAATACCTGGGCGAAGCCTATGTGATCAAGGGCCGCGTCGATCTTGCGCAGGAACAGTTGCAGCACATCCAGACGATCTGCGGCACGACCTGCGAGGAATACCGGGACCTGGCCGAAGCCATCAACGATTCATCGAAAACCTGACACGACACGCGGAGGCGAACATTTTCAGCGATCAGGCCTTCAGGGCCGAACTCGGGCAACACCTGGCGCGCCTGTGGCGCTACGGATTGCTGCTGTCGCGCAATCGGCACGTGGCCGAGGATCTGGTGCAAGCCACCTGCGTGCGGGCGCTCGAACGTTCGGGCCAGTACGTGGCCGGCACACGCATGGATCGGTGGCTGCTGAGCATCCTGCATTCGATCTGGCTCAATGAAGTGCGCGCCCGCCGGGTGCGCCAGGGCCAGGGTGTGGCGGATGCCGAAAGCCAGCTGACGTTCGATGGTGAATACGCCGCGCAGACTCATGTGATGGCAGCGCAGGTGATCCGCCGGGTCGATGCGTTGCCGGAAACCCAGCGTGAAACGGTTTATCTGGCCTACGTCGAAGGCCTGTCCTACCGCGAAGTCGCCGAGATCCTGCAAGTGCCGATCGGCACGGTCATGAGCCGTCTGGCCACCGCGCGCCTGAAACTGGCCGAATACCCGCCGCTGCAAGCGGTACCGAACAGCCCCGCAGGAGACCGGCAATGAATGCGCCTTCCGACGAGCAACTGGTGGCGTATCTGGACGATGAACTTGACCGCGAACAGCGCAGCCAACTCGACAGCCTCATCGCCGACGATCCGCTGCTGAGTTTGCGCGTGCAATGGCTGAGTCGCAGCAACCTGCCATTCAAGGCTGCCTACGACGAACTGGCGCAACAGGCACCGCTTGATCGCTTGCAGGCCCGGCTCGATGCCGCGCCGTCACCGCAGAAGCCCGGTTTGAGCCGGCGCTGGTTCATCGGCGCGGCGGCAGCGGGCGTGGCGCTCGCAGGTGTCGCGGCGGACCGCTTGCTCCTGGCCTGGCAAACGCAGCAATCGCACAACTGGCGCGAGCTGGTGGGCGATTACATGGCGCTGTATGTGCCGCAGACCCTCGAACATCTGCCCACCGACGAAGCCTCGCAACTGGCGCAGCTGCGAACCGTCGATGCGCGGCTCGGCGTGAGCCTGTCGCCGGCGAAACTGAAACTGCCGGGCGCACAGTTCAAACGCGCGCAATTGCTCGAGTATGACGGCGTGCCCATCGCCCAGATGACCTGGCTCGACGCCACCCACGGCCCGTTGGCGCTGTGCGTCACGCGCACCAACAGCGGCAGCCAGCCGCTGGCCCATGAACGCCGGCACGGGATGAACGTGGTGTACTGGACCGAACGCGAACATGCCTGGATGCTGATCGGCCATCACCCGGCTTACGAGCTGGAGGAGATGGCGAAAATGTTTAAGACCCAGCTGAACGTTTAAAGAATTTTGTCACTATGCTGCTCGGGTGATTTTCCACGAAGGATGGATTTATGCCGATTTCTCCACGCACAGCCCTGCTGGTCATCGACGTGCAGAACGACTTCATTCCCGGCGGCCAGTTGGCCGTGCCCGAAGGTGACCTTATCGTTCCGCTGATCAACCGGCTCGCCGGGCAGTTCAAGCAAGTGGTCATCGCCCAGGACTGGCATCCGGCGGGGCATGCTTCGTTTGCTTCCAGCCATCCCGGGCGTCAGCCTTACGATGTGATTCAACTGCCGTACGGTGAGCAGACGCTGTGGCCGGATCATTGCATTCAGGGTTCACGCGGTGCCGAGTTTCACTCGGGGCTTGATCTGCCCCACGCGCAATTGATCATCCGCAAGGGCTGCAACCCGGACATCGACAGCTATTCGGCGTTTCTGGAAGCGGATCGCGTCACGACCACGGGTCTGGCCGGTTATCTGAAGGAACGCGGGATCGAAACGGTTTACATGGTTGGTCTGGCGCTGGATTTCTGCGTGATGTTCTCCGCGCTGGATGCACGGGCGGCGGGGTTCAATGCGTTTGTGGTGCTGGATGCGTGCCGGGCGATTGATTTGAACGGCTCGCTGGCGTCGGCGATCGAGCGGATGCAGGTAGCTGGGGTTGGGTTGATCCAGTCCACTGAACTGCTTTGACCCACTTGCTGATCGTTCCCACGCTCCGCGTGGGAATGCATACGGTGACGCTCTGCGTCACAAAGGACGCGGAGCGTCCTGGGCGGCATTCCCACGCAGAGCGTGGGAACGATCAGCGCTCTGGGTGGGACCTCAGCGATCATCAGGTCGGGGTTGGCAGCCAAAGCCTGAAACGCGCCCCGCCCAATGGCGAACCCTCCACCGTCAACGTCCCGCCCTGCGCTTCCAGCGCCCGCCGGCTGATC
Organism: Pseudomonas sp. GW456-12-10-14-LB2; assembly: GCF_002884345.1. NCBI lineage: Bacteria > Pseudomonadati > Pseudomonadota > Gammaproteobacteria > Pseudomonadales > Pseudomonadaceae > Pseudomonas > Pseudomonas sp. GW456-12-10-14-LB2. Next base: position 20,302 of record NZ_POHV01000052.1, on the reverse strand, counting down.
GCCAGTCCCAGGCCAAACCCGCCGGTCGCCCGATCGCGACTGCGATCCAGTCGATAGAACGGCTCGAAAATCCGCTCCCGCTCGTCTTCCGGAATGCCGATGCCGTCGTCATCCACCCAGATCTCGCAGCCTTTCGGGCAGACCTGCACACCGATCTGAATGCGTTTCTCGCAGTAGCGCATGGCGTTGCGCAGCAGGTTCTGAATCGCGCGGGCCGTCAGGCGCGGGTCGAGGGAGAAGCGTTCCAGCTGATTGTGCAGCAGCACATCGATGACGATTTCCGGGGATTCCAGTTCTTCATCGACGCTGCCCAGAATGCTGTCGATGAACTCGTCCAGCGACACTTCGACCTGCTCCGGCAACTTCGCCGGATTCTGCAGGCGACTGTAGGACAGCAACTCCAGCACCAATTCATCCAGTTCGCGAATGTGCGCGACCAGCCCCTGCAGGCGTTCGCGGCTGGCTTGCGGCAAGTCATCGGACAGCGCCAGCGCCAGGCCGAAGTCCAGGCGGGTCAGCGGCGTGCGCAATTCGTGGGACACGGCGTTGAGCAGGTCCCGCTGCTGGTTGAGCAGGTTTTCGATATCGCCGGCCATGGTGTCGAACACATTGGCCAGACTGCCGATGTTGGAGCTTGCGCCAATCTGCGTGCGCTCGCTCAAATGGCCCTTGCCGAAACGTTCGGCCGTGCCCTTGAGGCGTTCCAGATCGCGCCAGTGCGGGCGAAACCAGAGCAACAGGCACGCCAGCAGACTGGCGCCGATCAGCACGTTGATGCTCCAGTACAACAGGTTCACGTCCATCGGATCCGGCGGCACCACCATCTGCACCGCCATTTCGTCGTTGAGCGGCGTGACCGCCAGCGTGCGCCAGCCCCAGTCGCCCACCCGCACCATGTTCTCACCACGCCGCAGCCGCTCTTGCTCGATGGCGGTGAAGCCAGGGTCATCAATACGGGCGAGCACGATGTGCAGCGGTTGAAAATCCTTGTCCATCGATGCTGCCAGCGCCGGCCACTGATCCTGCGGCACCGCGCGAAACTGCTTGGTGATCAGCGATTGCAGGCCTCGGGAATAGTCGAGGTTGTAAGTGACGAATCGCTGCTTGAACGCCATCACTACCAGATCCGGCACCAGATAGATCGCCGCACTGTAGGAGACGATCGTCACCAGATAGAGGCGAAACAGGATTCTGAACATCGAATCAGCATTCCCACTCGGAACGGCTGAACAGATAACCCTTGCCCCACACGGTCTTGATCTTGCGCGCCTCGCCGGCGTGGTCGTCGAACTTGCGCCGCAGCTTGGAAATCGCCACGTCCACCGAGCGGTCGGTGCCGTTGAATTCGATGCCGCGCAGGCGTTGCAGGATCTGGTCGCGGCTCAGCACTTCGCCGGCATGACGGGCCAGCACCACCAGCAGGTTGTATTCGCCGCTGGACAGCTCCACAGGTTGCTCGCGCCAGGTCACCGTGCGTTCCGACAAATCGATGCACAGATTGCCCATCAGGATCCGGTCGTTGGCGGTCATCGGCTCGCCGAGGCTGCTGCGCCGCAGCAAAGTGCGCACTCGCGCCAGCAGGACGCGCGGCTCACAGGGCTTGGTGACGTAATCGTCGGCGCCCATTTCCAGGCCCAGCACCTGATCGTGGCTGTCGTCGCGGGCGGTGAGCATCAGGATCGGCAGCGTGGCCGAATCGGCACGCAACAGGCGACAGACCTGCAAACCGTCGAGGCCCGGCAGCATCAGGTCGAGAATCACCAGATCCGGCGGATTGAGCCGCGCCCGTTCGCGCACATGGTCGCCACGGCCGATCACGCTGACGGAGTAACCGTTGCGTTCGAGGTAACTGGAGATCAGTTCGGCGAGGGCGGTGTCGTCTTCGACCAGAAGAATGTTGGGCATTGAGGTGATCCAGAAATACAGTGGCGACCCATCGTCCGCTATCGCGAGCAGGCTCGCTCCCACATTTGGAATGCAATCCCTTGTGGGAGCGAGCCTGCTCGCGGTGCTTTATCTGTCGCAATAAATATCAAGGCGTAAAGGATATACGCCCTCACTCGTCCCTGAGCAAAACCCTTACACAATTTCACACAGCGCCTACAAAGCTTCACCGCTACCCTCGGCGACTGTCCGTAGGATGCGCAGATCAATATTGGGGGTTGTACATGTCGAAGAATCTGCTGGCCGGGCTCGGCCTGATCGCATTGGCGCTGACGCTGAGTGCCTGTGATAAATCCTCGAACGCCGAGGAACAGGCGCCGCCGGCCACCGTGCGGATCGAAACCCTTGAGGCGCGCCCCCTGTCGATCAGCAGCGAACTCAGCGGACGGATTGCCGCGCCGCGCATTGCCGAAGTCCGCGCCCGAGTGGCCGGCGTCGTTCTGCAACGCACCTATCGCGAAGGCAGCGACGTAAAAAAGGGCGATGTTTTGTTCCGCATCGACCCGGCGCCGTTCAAGGCTGACCTCGATAGCGCCGAAGCCGCCCTGCGCAAGGCCGAGGCCAATGCGTTCCAGGCAAAACTGCAGGAGCAGCGCTACGCCCAGTTGATCGACGACAAGGCCATCAGCGCTCAGGATTACGACAATGCCCGCGCCAATGCCCGGCAGACTGCCGCCGACGTGGCCGCCAACAAGGCTGCTGTCGAGCGGGCGAAGCTGAACCTCGGTTACGCCACCGTCACCGCGCCGATCTCCGGGCGTGTCGGTCGCGCCCTGGTGACCGAAGGTGCACTGGTCGGCCAGAACGAAACCACGCCCATGGCGCTGATCCAGCAACTGAACCCGATCCACGCCGACCTCACCCAGTCGACCCGCGAACTCAATGAGCTGCGCCGGGCCTTCCGGTCCGGCCAGTTGCAGCAGGTCGGCCAGGATCAGGTCAAGGCCACGCTGATCCAGGACGACGGCAGCCTCTATCCGTTGCCGGGCAAGTTGCTGTTCAGCGACATCACGGTCGATCCGGGCACCGGTCAGATCATTCTGCGCAGCGAGTTCCCCAACCCGGATCTGGACCTGTTGCCCGGCAGCTACGTTCGCGTGCGCCTGGAACAAGGCGTGATTCAACACGGCCTCACCGTGCCGCAACGCGCGGTGCAACGTGACAGCGCCGGTGTGGCGCAAGTGCTGACCGTCGACGATCAGATGCGCGTCGCCCAGCAGCCGGTTCAGCTTGGCGCTGTGCAGAACGACCGCTGGATCGTTACCGGCGGCCTCAAGCCCGGCGACCGCATTGTCATCGAAGGCCTGCAACACGCCCGTCCGGGCGAAGTGGTGCAGATCGACGACACCCCTCTTCCACTTGCCCAGACCTCTGGTCAGTAAGCAGGACGCTCTTCTATGCCGCAGTTCTTTATCGACCGCCCGGTGTTCGCCTGGGTCGTCGCGTTGTTCATCCTGTTGGCCGGTGCGCTGGCCATCCCGCAATTGCCGGTGGCGCAGTACCCCGACGTCGCGCCGCCGCAGATCGAGATCTATGCCGTGTACCCGGGCGCCTCGGCGCAGACCGTCGACGAAAGCGTGGTCAGCCTGATCGAGGAAGAGCTCAACGGCGCCGATCACCTGCTGTATTTCGAATCGCAGAGCAGCCTCGGCAGCGCCACCATCAAGGCCACTTTCCAGCCGGGCACCAATCCGGAACTGGCACAGGTTGACGTGCAAAACCGCCTTAAAGTGGTCGAGTCGCGCCTGCCGCAAGCGGTCAACCAGCAAGGTTTGCAGGTGGAGAAAGTCTCCGCCGGTTTCCTGTTGCTGATCACCCTCACCTCCAGCGACGGCAAGCTCGACGACGTAGCGCTCAGCGATTATCTGGCGCGCAACGTGATGAACGAGATCAAGCGCATCGACGGCGTCGGCAAGGCCCAGCTGTATGGCGCCGAACGGGCGATGCGGATCTGGGTCGACCCGCAGAAGCTGATCGGTTTCAACCTGACGCCGGCCGACGTCAACGCCGCCATCGTCGCGCAGAACGCCCAGGTCTCGGCGGGCAGCATCGGCGATCTGCCAAACCCGAGCACTCAGGAAATCACCGCGACGATTCTGGTCAAGGGACAACTGTCGACCCCGGAAGAGTTCGCCGACATCGTGCTCAAGGCCAACCCGGACGGCTCCACCGTGCGCATCAAGGATGTGGCGCGGGTCGAGATCGGCAGCCAGGAATACCAGTTCGGCACCCGTCTGAACGGCAAGCCGTCCACCGCCGTCGGCGTGCAACTGGCGCCGGGCGCCAACGCGCTCAGCACCGCCACTTTGATCCGGGCGAAGATGGATGAACTGTCGCGCTTTTTCCCGGCGGGCGTGGAATACAAGATTCCCTACGACACGTCGCCATTCGTGAAGGTCTCGATCACCAAAGTGGTCTACACCCTTGGCGAGGCGATGTTGCTGGTGTTCGCAGTGATGTTCCTGTTCCTGCAGAACATCCGCTACACCCTGATCCCGACGCTGGTGGTGCCGGTGGCGTTGATGGGCACCTTCGCGACCATGCTTGCGCTGGGGTTCTCGATCAACGTGCTGACCATGTTCGGCATGGTGCTGGCCATCGGCATTCTGGTGGACGACGCCATCGTGGTGGTGGAGAACGTCGAACGGATCATGGCCACCGAAGGCCTGTCACCGAAAGAAGCGACGCGCAAGGCGATGACCCAGATCACCGGGGCGATCATCGGCATCACCCTGGTGCTGGTGGCGGTGTTCATTCCGATGGCGTTCATGCAGGGTTCGGTGGGCGTCATCTATCGCCAGTTCTCACTGTCGATGGCCACTTCGATTCTGTTCTCGGCCTTCCTCGCCCTGACCTTGACCCCGGCACTGTGTGCAACCTTGCTCAAGCCGATTGCCAAGGGTGAACACCACGAGAAAACCGGGTTCTTCGGCTGGTTCAACCGTCGCTTCGAGCAACTGACCGATCGCTATCAAGGCTGGGTCGGTTACGCGCTGAAACGCACCGGTCGTTATCTGCTGATCTACGTTGTGTTGCTGGTGGGTCTGGGCCTGTGCTTCGCGCGCCTGCCCTCCTCGTTCCTGCCGGTTGAAGATCAGGGTTACACCATCACCGACATTCAACTGCCACCCGGCGCGAGCAAGAACCGCACGGTGCAGGTGGTCGAGCAGATCGAAGCGCACAACGCCGGCGAACCGGGCGTGGGCGACAGCACGGTGATTCTCGGTTTCAGCTTCTCCGGCAGCGGGCAGAACGCCGCATTGGCGTTTACCACGCTCAAGGACTGGTCGCAGCGTGGCGGCGACGACTCGGCAAGTTCGATTGCCGACCGCGCCAACATCGCCCTCAGCCAGATCAAGGACGCCGTGGCGTTCGCCGTGCTGCCGCCGCCGGTTGACGGTCTCGGTACGTCCAGCGGCTTCGAGTTCCGCCTGCAGGATCGTGGCGGCCTCGGCCATGCGACCTTGATGGAGGCGCGCACCCAGTTGCTGGAAGCCGCCGAGAAAAGCCCGATCCTGATGAACGTGCGTGAAAGCGCACTGGCCGAAGCGCCGCAAGTGCAACTGGAAGTGGACCGCAAGCAGGCCAACGCCTTGGGGGTTTCGTTCGCCGATGTTGGCAACGTGCTGTCCACCGCCATTGGCTCTTCGTACGTCAACGACTTCCCCAATCAGGGGCGGATGCAACGCGTTGTCGTGCAGGCTGAAGGTGACCGTCGCAGTCAGGTCGATGACCTGCTGAAAATGCATGTGCGCAACGACGCCGGAAAAATGGTGCCGCTGTCGGCGTTCGTCCGAGCCACGTGGACTCAAGGCCCGGCGCAGTTGACCCGCTACAACGGCTACCCGGCGATCTCGATTTCCGGCGAACCGAAACCCGGCCACAGCACTGGCGAAGCCATGGCGGAGATCGAACGGCTGGTGGCTCAGGGGCCGAAAGGCCTGGGTCAGGAATGGACTGGTCTGTCGTTGCAGGAACGTTTGTCCGGCAGTCAGGCGCCGATTCTGCTCGGGCTGTCGCTGCTGATCGTGTTCCTGTGCCTGGCGGCGTTGTATGAGAGTTGGTCGATCCCGACTTCCGTGCTGCTCGTTGTGCCGCTGGGCGTACTCGGCGCGGTGCTGGCGGTGACTTTGCGCGGAATGCCCAACGACGTGTTCTTCAAGGTCGGCCTGATCACCATCATCGGCCTGTCGGCGAAAAACGCGATCCTGATCATCGAGTTTGCCAAGAGTCTGTATGACGAAGGGCATGACCTGATTGACGCTACGCTGCAAGCGGCGCGTCTGCGGTTGCGGCCGATCGTCATGACTTCGCTGGCGTTCATTCTGGGCGTGGTGCCGCTGGCGATTGCCACGGGTGCGAGTTCGGCGAGTCAGCAGGCGATTGGTACCGGGGTGATTGGTGGGATGATTACCGCGACGTTGGCGGTGATTTTTGTGCCAGTGTTTTTTGTGGTGGTGGTGAAAGCCGTAACCCGATGGGCCGGCAAAAAATGAAGTTTCGCTATAAGTCGATCGGTTTTTACACCTGTCAAAGTTGACAGGTTCGCCAATTGCTCCAAAAACTTAGGCTAGCTCCTGTCACGTTTGACTTAGCGGTTTGACTTGAATCAGGAGCTTCTCATGACGAATGTAAAGGGCAATGCAGATGGCAAATTCACAGCCACCACGAGCGATCCCGAACTCCGGAATTTTAACGCAGAAGAAAAGTTCTACTCATTGGGTATGGGCCGCTCCCTTCAGGGGTGGGCCTCGTTGGTGCAATGGCCGAATGAACGCAGAAACATTGCCCTGAATTTCATAAACAAGGGCGATATGGAAAACCAGACCTTCGATTTCGCCGATCCTGAACGCCAAGCGACAGGCAGCTGGTGGAAAAGTACATCAAGCTCTGTCGAAGCGCCTTTCCTTGCGCAAAGCGGCACAGTCACTGTCACCGTGGACGCCGCTAAAGATGAAGCCATGGCAACGTTCGACTTCGTTGCGGTGTCGCAGAATGGAAAAGAGAAAGTGACTGTCAAGGGAGAACTGCATCTGGTGCCGAACGACCAAAGGAGAGCAAAACCATGAGTGCTGCTCAACGAGTGTCCGGAGGTAGCTTGACCGCTGACGTCGATGGCCTGGAGCCGCCAGTAAAGAATAGCTACACGGCAGAAACGGTTCTCCTCACGGCTCAATACGATCAACTTTTCAAACAAGAGGCCTGGTCAGCCAGGGGAGAATGGTGGATTGATGGCCCGAGTCGTCCTCAACGGAGTCTGAGTATTGTTCTGAATGTGGTGCAAACCGCCAGTTTGAATACCCCCTACGACTTGAGTACGGATGTCAGTCTGGTCAGAGCGGTTTTCGTGGAAAGACTCGCGGTTGGTATCAATCCTTTTTACAAAGCGATTCAAGGGACAGTCACCTTTCTCAGCTTCCCTGTTGCCGGCTCGGAGAAGGGAAAAATTGAAGCCGAGTTCGACTTCCTCGGCCAGAACGGTGATGCTGTTCCAAAAACCGTGACGGTCTCCAAAGGCAAGCTTCAGATCCGTAATTGATCCAGCTTCCCGCCCATCCTTCTGAAACATAAAAACCTTGAGCTTCTTGTCGATGCTGACAGAGTCACAAGGTTTCTTTTTGCAGTCCTCCGCGCCAGCCAGAACCCACACCCATGCTATGGTTTGCTCGACGCCGTCAACAAAGAGCCGCCCATGCGCTTCCTCGCCCGCACCCACCCTCGCCTCTCTGCCGCGTTCCTGGTCGGCCTTGCCGTCGGCCTTCTGGTACCCGCCGATTCCGTCATCAGTAAAATACTCATCGGCTGGAATGCCGGGGTCTGGACCTACCTGGCGCTGATGCTCTGGCTCACCGCCAGGGCCAAGGCGCCGGACGTCAAGCAGATCGCCGTCGTCGAAGATGAAAACGCCGGGCTGGTGCTGTTCGTGGTGTGTATTGCGGCGCTGGCCAGCCTGGCGGCCATCACCCTGGAACTTGTCGGCAGCAAGGATCTGGATACCCACCACAAATTGATGCACTACGGTTTTACCGCACTGACGGTCATTGGCTCATGGCTGCTGATCGGGGTGATTTTCTGCGTCCACTACGCCCGGCTGTTTTACACCTGGGACGGCAAAGAGCCGGCGCTGCGCTTTGCCGAAGGCCTGACGACGCCCAATTACTGGGACTTTCTGTACTTCTCGTTCACCATCGGCGTCGCGGTGCAGACGGCGGATGTCGGCGTGGCCACGCGGGAGATCCGCAAGATCGTGCTGGCGCAGTCGCTGATCGGTTTCGTATTCAACACAGCGATTCTGGGTTTCTCGATCAACATCGCCGCCGGATTGTTTGGCTGAGGGCTGGCGTCAGTGGCTATTCGCTCACAGATTTCAAGGGCTGTAACCTGTCAAGTCTGACAGTGTACAGATCGCCTGAATCGCGCTTTTATGATGCATCCAGAGTTAGGGCCCAATGGCCTTTGGATACTTCCCCAAAGTGAACGGAGATCCAATTCATGAACGCTGTGATCAGACGCACCAGTTTTGCCCCCGGTAATTTTGTGACCGCAAAAGCTTTCGCCAACGGTGGAGCCCCTGTCGCGGACTTCACTGCCTCTTCCCGACTGATTGAAACCAAAAAGGTCGGCCCTGACAAAATCGACGCGGTAGAGATAACCGCCATTGATCGGCCACCTTCGGGCACGAAAGCCAAAACAAACCCGGCACGTGAACTTACCCTGATCGTCCCCGATGGTTTCCCGATCGGGAAACATGTCTTGACCAGCCGCTCTGACGTAGCCGTCAGCTATAAAGACGGCACTGCGATCAGTGAAGGCATTTCAGGTGACATCGAGATCAAGCCTGCGAGCGATCAAAAGAATGTCGCGGCCGATTTCAATGTGACGCTGGAGAACGCCGATGGCACTACCTTCCAGTTGAAGGGAGGTTTTCAAGTCTTGAAGTGATGCAGCCGCAGGCACAAAAAAGGGAAGCCATCGCTTCCCTTTTTAGTTTCCGTTCCCTCAGAACCTGTAATGCGCCCCCATGTTCACACCGAAGTCTTTGGTGACGTTGTCGCCCTTGCTGGTGTCCAGCTCCGCGTGCAGCTGCCAGCGGTCATTCAGGGTCCAGGATGCGCCGGCGGCCACTTCGAAGCGCGTGCCGGAAAGATCATTGTTGAACTTGTTGTCGTTGACCCGCACTTCGTTGGTTTTGACGAACTCATGTACGGCAGCCACCCGCACGTGGGGTTGCAGGACACTGCCATCCGCCAGTTTCATGCCTCGCCCTAAGTTCAGACCCGCCTTGCCCAGCATGGAACGGGTGGTATCAGCGTCGACACTCAGACCATTGTCCAGACGAAAATCCTTGCCTTGCACCGAGGCTGCCTGCCATTGGGTGAACGGTTCGATGTAATAGCCATCCGCGAACTCAATATGCTTGCCGAACTCCACCGACGCGCTTGCACCCAGACTGTTGTAACTGCCTTTGGTTTTGGTGTTGTCACTCAGCATCACGTCGGCCTTGTTGCGAAAGTGATTGAGCTTGCCCACCGCGTCCAGGTAGTAACCGCGGGCGCCCAGCCAGGTGCCGTAGAGACCGAGTGAGGTGCTGCCGATTTCCCCGGAGCTGCCTCGGCTCAAATCCAGATCGGATTTGCTGTAACCGGCAAACACACCGAGCAGTACATGCTCGCCGGCGATTTGCACCGGCGTATCGACGCCCATCGAGAAACCATACTGTCGTTGTTTGTAACCATTTCCGTAAGCATTGTTACTGATGCTGTACTGGCTGCCGAAAGAGCGCACCCATCCGCCCGTTTGCCCGCCATTGACCCGCAAATCACCCATGCGGTTGTTCAGCAGAACCGTTTCGCCATAGGTCACTGTCGGGGCTGTACCGGCAATGGCCAATGCGGCGCGTGTCGGTGTGCTGACAACAGTCTTGTCCGGTTGCAGGAACCAGTCATCTCCCTTCTTCACCAGAAGATAAGTGAATGCGCCTACGTCGACACGGTTGTTCACCAGGCCGTACTGCGCGCCTGACGCCACGCTCTGCACCACTTTGATGGACGAGTCATTGACCGGATCAAGACCGGAACTGGTGACCAGCAACTGATGGTAGCCGGAAGCACTGCGCGTGACATTCAGCAGGTCGCTGAGACCCTGATTGAAGTCGGTGCCCATCCGGAACGTGCCGTTGCCCGACAGGTTGGCGACGTTCAATTGAAAGTATTGCTGAGGAGTGCCGAAACCTACCGTGCCGCCATTGCCCAGCGACAGATTGTTCACCGATTGGCTGCCAGTCATCTGCCATAGCGCCTGATTGTTGATCGCAAAATTGGCGACATTGTTCACCTGGCCGGTGAGCGTGGCAGCATTGTCCAGCGTCAGACTCGAAGCACTATTGGCAGAAGCATTGACGTCACCGTTCATGACGCTCTGATTGTTGATCGTCACCGTGGCGACGTTGTCGAGATTGCCGGTCAGGGTCGAGCCGTTGTCGAGCGCCACACTCGAAGCACCGAGCACATTGCCGGTCATGCGCGCCTGATTGTTCAACACCGCGGTGGTGACGTTTTGCAGATCACCGGTCAGCGACGCATTGTTCTGCAACGTGACATTCGCGGAACTGCCCGAAACCACCGTGACGTTACCGGTCAGGTCACTGTTGTCGACGAGGAATCCAGCCGAAGCACCTTGTCGGACTTCAAGCAACGTGTTGTTGCCGGCCACCAGCGTCGAACGGTTACGCACTTCGATGTCTGCCACTGTCGGGAAATTCGGCGCGTTGATGCCGACCACCAGTGCCGAGCCGGTCTGGCCTTCGACACGAGTGCCGTCCAGAATTATTTTGGTCGGGATAACGGCGTTCACCTGAGTGTCAGTGCCAACCGTCACGCCATTAAGACCGCCGCTAATCGTACTGCCGGTGGCCGACAGTGAACCTTCCAGCATCCTGATCCCGAAGCTGTTCGCACCAGTGCCTTCGGCGGTGGAGTTTTGCAGACTGATGACGCTGAATCGGTTGCCCGCAATGCCCCCCGTCAAGCCCTGAACACCTGAGCCATTACGCAGCGTCACGCTTGAACCGCCTACGCTGTTGTTATTGCGTACTGCCGAAATGCCGATGCCAGTGGCATTGTTAACCGTTGAGTTGTCCAGAGTTGCGCTGGCGTTGACCAGTGAAATCCCCGAGACCGCTGCGGCGTTGACATTCGAGCCCGTCAGATTGATCAGGCCACCGGGATTGCTGTTCATTTCCAGTGTCGTGGCATTGGTGGCATTCAGGATGGCGTTGTCTTGAAGTTGCCAGATTTGCACCGGCGTCGTGCCGTCAATGGCAAGCATGGTACCCGCCGGAACGGTACCCGCCTGGGTGAGCGGCGAATTCATCAATAGGGGCAGCAGGGACAAAATTCCCAAGCTGATCGAGGTTTTCTGAAACGGGGTGTTCAATTTGGGCGACATGGTTGAGTCCTACTCGATTACATTCCGTGAGGAACGAGCGTCCGACTCAAACGAGTTGCGAGCCGGAACTGAAGCGGTCGCCAGACTACGGATAACTTTCCGAGGGATATGTAGGACTAATCTCCATCTTCGTACGACTTATCCCCTTGTCCCGTAAGAGCACCCGTATCTGACTTCGATTCCCACGATGGGGACGGTATTGACTGCCGTCCCCATCGCAGGAAACTTCACTCGAAGTACTGTTGATGCACGATCAAGGACGGTTCTGGTCGCAATACACCAGGCTCGAGTTCAAGAGCGCGACAGGGACGATGACCGACGCTGTAATGCCGTTGACCCCATACTCGATGTACGCATATTGAGTCGCCGGACGCTGGCCAGGACCGGGGCTCGGCAGCTGGATCGGACGGACATTGGTGTATGGCACGTTAAATTCCAGAGGGCCCGTTGCAGGCATGGGCTTGGAATCTGTGAATGGCGTGTTGGGTATCACCGTCCCGCCAGCTCCGTTGGTCGTCCGCCCCTCAAATTTTAACGCAACCGTTGCACCTGTCGGGATGTTGGCATCCCGCTCGACCCTGATCCGCAGTCTGCGTGTAGCCTCATACGGCGGCATCGGTCCGTTCGCGACAGCCGGGTGATCCAGACACGGGCAGTTGACGGACATCAAGAAGCTCTCGGGAACCACCGCACCGGTGGGGGTTCTGAAAGCCGAAACGACAATCTTCGGCGCCGGCAGATTGATCACGATCGCTGTCACGTTGACACGCGTAACAGGCGTCTGCGTCATCGCGTTTGAACTGCCGGGGTAGGAGACAACAATGTAGGCCTCGCGCGCGGTAGCGCCGGTGCCGTTCCCTTCCAACAGAATCTCGGCCCAAGGCAATCGCGTGGTGACCCTCGTCGCGCCAACCTGCACGCCCACAGGCGGACCCACTTGTTTGCCCTGATAGAAGAACGTGACGATTTCTCGACCGGTAATCGGCCGCAGAGGATTTGTCCACAAGTTCCAGATCATGGTTGCATCAAGACCGGCCTGAGCCGGGCCAAGCGTGTTGGGTGCAGGCACAGGCGTGCCGCCACCCTGAACGATCACCGGGATGGCATTGGGGTTTTCCAGTTCAGGAAGGTTCGGCTGCTCATCCCCGGCGTATGCAAAATCGACAGTAGCAAATTGCTGAGGCGTGGAAACCGGATTCGGTGTAATCGTCGAGCGAATCAATTCGTACCAGTACTCGACCTGCTCTTCGGTGTCCCGGTTAGGGTCGCCGAAGACCACCGCCCAAAAGGCGTAATCAATCACGAATTTCAGCGGCCCGGCAGTGCCTGGCGCCGGGATTGTCTGTTCCGCAAGATCATGGACAATACCCTTCGAATCCATGATATGCGGCAGGATTCGGTCATCTTGCAACGAGTTGGTCGGGAAATCGATCTCCATTACCACTGCATCTGGATCAGATTTGAATGATGCGAGCGTAATGGGCGTCTGACCGTTGATACCGGTCGCCGGAATCCTTGGAATACCCAGCACCGGGGCCGGTGCGCTGACCCGATTGAACAGCAGCGTGATGGACGCGTTGTTGCTGATATTGCCCGCGGCATCCTCTAGGTTGTAGGAGTAAAAATACGCGCCATCCTTCAACGCTTGCAGAATGACCAGTGAAATATTGATAACGCCGTCAGGCCGCACCGGCAAATCTACAACAACAGCGCCCTCACCTTGCATGCCGGTGAATGTGGTGAGTTGGGAGATGAAGAAGTTGACCAGATCAAGGCCTGGTTCGAATTTTGTCCAGCCCGTTGGAATGGTGATGTTCAAGCCGCCAGCGTTGGCAGGGTTGTTCAACCAATCGTCATCGATGACGGTTGGCAAACCTGTCAGGCTGATCTGCGGCGGCCGATTGCCGGTGCCATTGCCAGTGCCGGGTTGGCGCTGCCATTGTGCAGTCAGGTCGATGAGGATCTCGAGATGCGGTTGAGAGTTGTCGAGGTTCCCGAATGCGTCAATGATAACGAACGCTGCAAAAAACTTGTTGTAATCCCCGCTAGCCGAGAACTTGTCGACGAAGATACTGAGCTGCGTGTCGGTCCGGTCAAAACTGACCGGAAAAGTCCAGTCACCTCCTGGCTGGCTGGCTTTAAGCTTAGTGTCCACTAAATAAGTCGGATCTCCCGGTATCAGCTGCGCCCCTTCCGGAAAGATATACAGTTGAATTTGGTGCGCACCATCCGGAGTTTTGTCATCAACGTCCGCCAACTGAAAGGTCACTTTTTTATCAACTTTCAGTTGCTGATACGTCAGTCGACCATCTGCCAACTGATCCACAATCGTTGGCGGCAACGCCAGAGCACCACCACCCGTTTTAACCTGCATATTCATGTTCGTGAACTCCATCGATGAGTGTGTTGTTGAACCATCAACGTTGTTTCCCAATGAAGAATTTCGCGACTGCAGGCTGCATGTTCCTGGGATTGACGTTCTGCCAACGTTTTGTTGGATCTATCGCTTTTCACTGCTTTTTTGGACTGCTTGATTCAAGGACCGCAAGGCGGTTTCCCGGAAAGGCGCCTGTCGATCTTCACGAATTCCGGATATGAACTGGCCAGCGCAACACCGTTTCGGTAGTGGGTGTAGGTGCACATCGCAGATCCGAATTCGATCGGTTTGATGTATTGGACGTAGTAGCTACTGTCGAGTCTGAAATCGAACCCTTGGGGAGAGGTCGCTTCCTGTTGCGACAGCGTTTTTCGAATTCGTAGCGCCGTGCCCGGAATTGGGTTGACACCGTTCAGGCTCGTGCAGCCTTCCCAATTCAGTACGCACTCATCATTCGCCAGAAACGTTCCCGGTTGCGCCGGAACCCGCACGACCACCACATCCCAGATCGCCGGGAATGTTAAACACATGAGCCAGCCCCAAAGGTTCGCGTCGGGATAAACCACCTCTTTCAATTTGACCGGAACCGGGCGCTTGAGGATGAACACTTGCGGTATCGAGTCATCTTCATTACTGGTGTCGCCGGAGGTCACCCGGTACCTCAACGTGATGTCGCCTGTCTGTTGCAAGTACTGCGCAGGCAGGTGGATCGTGCCCGGAAAGACCACCGGAACCGGAAACAGGTTGTTGTAGAAACGCGTCTCGGATATTGCCCCGGGCTCAAGTATCCAGATCTCCAGCAAATCACTTTTGCCGGGGATGATCGAAGGTGCAACCCACGGCGACATGCGCAGTGTGACGCCGTTGATATGCGCATCCAGAGGCAGCACTTTGTCGGCACCCACCCCTTCGATGGTCAACGGCAAGGCGAATGTCCCGATGGATTTTTTGGCGCTCATCCACTGTTCTCCAGAGGCGTAAAAACACTTTGCTTCGGAAGAAATTAAACGCAGTAACCGCGCTTTCGCCTACTGTCAGATCTGACAGGTTTGATGACCGCTGGTCGGAATTGACCTTCAGCTGTTTCTGATTCAGACCTTCTCGGGCTTGACGAAGCGATGGTTAATGCGGTTATCTGAAACCGGTTTCAGCCTTGCCGCGCTGACTCGAACAATTCCAATAAAAAGGCTTTTTCAACCGTGAACGATTTCTCCGCCGCCCAGCGCAGCCGCGTGACCATGCTCGATGTCGCCGAACACGCTGGCGTGTCCAAGGCCAGCGTCTCGCGCTTTATCGGCGATGACCGCGCCCTGCTCTCCGATGCCATTGCCCAGCGCATCGAGCAGGCGATTGCCGAACTCGGCTATCGCCCCAATCAAATGGCCCGTGGTTTGAAACGCGGCCGCACCCGCCTGATCGGCATGCTGGTGGCCGATATCCGCAACCCTTATTCGATTGCCGTGATGCACGGGGTGGAAACCGCCTGCCGCCGGCACGGTTACAGCCTGGTGGTGTGCAACACCGACCGCGATGACGAGCAGGAACGCCAGCACCTGGCGCTGCTGCGCTCGTACAACATCGAAGGGCTGATCGTGAACACCCTGGGCCATCATCGGGATGAGCTGGATGGGCTGAAGCGGGAAATGCCGCTGGTACTGGTGGATCGCAAGGTCGAGGGGCTCGACAGTGACATGGTCGGATTGAACAACCCGCAGGCCATCGAGATGGCGCTCGAACATCTTCAGCAGCGTGGCTATCGCAATGTGCTGCTGGTGACCGAACCCTATGACGGCACGAGTTCGCGGATCGAGCGGGTCAGCAGTTTTCAGCAGCAGATTGGTCAGCGCAAAGACATCCGTGGCGCGGTGCTGGAAACCGGTTCGAGTCTTGCGAACGATCTTCAAACCTTTTTGAACGCACCTGATTCGGGCCCGAAAGCCCTGTTCTGCGCCAACGGCGTGGCGGCGCTGGCTTGCACCCTGGCCTTGCGCGAGATTGGCTGCCGGTTGTTCGAGGATGTCGGGTTGATCGCGCTGGATGATCTGGACTGGTATCCGTTGGTGGGCAGCGGGATTACTGCCCTCGCTCAGCCGACGGAGGAGATTGGTGCGCGGGCGTTTGAGTGCTTGCTCAAGCGGTTGCGTGGGGATGATGAAGCGGCGCGGACGCTGGATTTTGCACCGGTGCTGATTGAGCGCGGTTCGACGCGCAGCAAGGCGGAATAAGGCCCTACGGGGCCACCCAAAATTTTTTGAACAAAAATGAAACCGGTTTCAGAGGTAGATAACAATGAATAAACCTGCCGTTTCCATCAGCCTCTCCAGCTACGGTGCCGACCTTGTTCGCCGTCGTGGTCAGGCTTCGTTCATCGAAGTGCTGGCCGCTGCCGGCGCCCATCGCATCGAATGGCGCGAAGAGTTGCTGACCAACGAAGTCCCGGAACAACTCTCCACCGCCACGCAAGCCCAAGGCCTGCAAAGCATCTATTCCTCACCGACCGAACTGTGGCTCGCCGGTCAGTCGCGGCCCAATCCGGAACTCATCACCGCGCTGCAAAACGCCGAAGCGTTCGGCTCGAAGTGGCTGAAGGTCTCCCTTGGTTTTTTCACCGACAACAACGATCTGCAGACGCTGGCGCAAATCCTTGCGCAAAGCCCGGTGCAGTTGCTGGTAGAAAATGATCAGACGCTGCACGGCGGGCGGATCGAACCGTTCCAGCGCTTCTTCGCCGCCGTCGAGCAACACAACTTGCCAATCAAGATGACTTTCGATATCGGCAACTGGCAGTGGCAAGACCAGTCCGCCACCGGTGCCGCTCGACTGTTGGGCCGTCATGTCGGTTACGTGCATTGCAAAGCCGTGGCCCGCCGTGCCGACGGCAAACTGGTCGCGGTGCCGCCCGCCGCCACCGACCTGCATCTGTGGGAACAACTGCTGCGGCACATGGCCCAAGGGGTCATGCGCGCCGCCGAATACCCGTTGCAGGGCGATGACCTGGTGCAGTTGACCACAGAACACGTCGCCGCCCTTGCCCGCCTCGGCCAGTCCCGTCTGGAGCCTGCTCATGTCTGAGATCGATATTCTGTCGTTCGGCGAAACCATGGCCATGTTTGTTGCTGAACAGAGCGGCGATCTGGCCTCGGTCGAGCAGTTTCACAAGCGGATTGCCGGGGCCGACAGCAACGTCGCCATCGGATTGTCACGGCTGGGTTTCAAGGTGGCCTGGCTGAGCCGTGTCGGTGCCGATTCGCTGGGACGATTTGTCGTCGAAACCCTGGCCCGCGAAGGCCTGGATTGCAGCCATGTCGACGTCGACAACGCGCACCCGACCGGTTTCCAGCTCAAATCGCGCAACGATGACGGCAGCGATCCGACGGTCGAATACTTCCGTCGCGGCTCGGCGGCCAGTCATCTGTCGCCGCAGTCGATCACCCCGACGTTGTTAAGCGCCCGGCACCTGCACGCCACCGGCATTCCGCCGGCGCTGTCGGCTTCGGCGCGGGAAATGTCCCGTGAACTGATGACCCGCATGCGCAACGCCGGGCGCAGCGTCTCGTTCGACCCGAATCTGCGTCCGAGCCTGTGGGCCAGCGAGCGAGAGATGATCCGCGAGATCAACCGCCTCGCCGCCCTCGCCCACTGGGTGTTGCCGGGGTTGAGCGAAGGGCGACTGCTGACCGGGTTTGAAGACCCGGCGGATATCGCCGCGTTCTATCTCGATCAGGGTGCCGAAGCGGTGGCGATCAAGCTCGGGCCGCAGGGTGCGTATTACCGCACGCATCTGGATCAGGGTTTTGTCGCCGGGGTTCCGGTCGAAACCGTGGTCGATACGGTCGGTGCCGGGGATGGGTTTGCGGTGGGGATGATCAGTGCCCTGCTGGAGCATCAGAGCTTTCCCGAAGCCGTCAGACGCGCCAACTGGATTGGCAGTCGTGCGGTGCAGAGCCGTGGCGACATGGAGGGTTTGCCGACCCGATCCGAACTCACCGCTGATCGTTCCCATGCTCCTGCGTGGGAATGCAGCTCGTGACGCTCTGCGTCACATGGGACGCGGAGCGTCCCCGGAGGCATTCCCACGCGGACGGTTCGACGCCTCGACGTGGGAACGAGCAAGCAATAAACCATTGAACCTGCTGCGACAAAAACAACAAGCTCAGGAGCAAGACCATGAAAACCGCAACCCTCGCCACCCGCCGCTGGTGGTACATCATGCCGATCGTGTTCATCACCTACAGCCTGGCGTACCTCGACCGCGCCAATTACGGCTTCGCTGCTGCCTCCGGGATGGCCGCCGACCTGATGATCACGCCGGGCCTGTCCTCGCTGCTCGGCGCGCTGTTCTTCCTCGGTTACTTTTTCTTCCAGGTGCCCGGCGCGATCTACGCGCAGAAGCACAGCGTCAAGAAGCTGATCTTCGTCAGCCTGATCCTCTGGGGTGGGCTCGCCACGCTGACCGGCGTGGTCTCCAACGCCTATTGGCTGATCGTCATCCGCTTCATGCTCGGTGTGGTCGAAGCGGCGGTGATGCCGGCGATGCTGGTGTACCTGTGCCACTGGTTTACCCGCGCCGAACGCTCGCGGGCCAATACCTTCCTGATACTCGGCAACCCGGTAACGATGCTGTGGATGTCGGTGGTTTCGGGCTATCTGGTGCAGCATTTCAGTTGGCGCTGGATGTTCATCATCGAAGGCTTGCCGGCGGTGCTCTGGGCATTCATCTGGTGGAAGCTCGCCGATGATCGTCCGGCCCAGGCCAAGTGGCTCAGCGAGCAGGAAAAGCACGATCTGGAAAGCGCGCTCGCTGCCGAACAGGTCGGCATCAAAGCGGTGAAGAACTACGCCGAGGCCTTCCGTTCGCCGAAGGTGATCATTCTGGCGCTGCAATTTTTCTGCTGGAGCATCGGCGTCTACGGCTTCGTGCTGTGGCTGCCGTCGATCCTCAAGGCCGGTGCGCAGATGGACATGATCGAGGCCGGCTGGCTGTCGGCCCTGCCGTATCTGGCGGCAGTGATCGGCATGCTGCTGGTGTCGTGGGGCTCGGACAAACTGCAAAAGCGCAAACGTTTCGTCTGGCCGCCGCTGCTGATTGCCTCGGTGGCGTTCTACGGCTCCTACGCTCTGGGCGCGGAGCATTTCTGGTGGTCGTACACGCTGCTGGTGATTGCCGGCGCCTGCATGTACGCGCCTTACGGGCCGTTCTTCGCCATCGTCCCGGAGATTCTGCCGGCCAACGTTGCCGGCGGCGCCATGGCGCTGATCAACAGCATGGGCGCCCTCGGTTCTTTCGGCGGTTCGTATCTGGTCGGTTACCTGAACAGCTCCACCGGTTCGCCCGGCGCTTCGTACCTGTTGATGAGCGGCGCGCTGATGCTCTCGGTGGTGCTGACGATTTTTCTCAAGCCCGGCGCCAGCGACCGGGTGACGGCCAAGCGCGTCGCACCGCGTCCGCTGCCGGCCCATTCCTGAATTGATAAAGAGATGACTGCGATGAAAAAGCAGGTTGTGTTGTACAAGAAACTGTCGCCGGCGCTGATGGCGCGCCTTGAGGAACAGGTCGACGTGACGCTGATCGACAGCCTCGACGCGGACGGTCTGATGAAGCTGCGCGACGCCCTGCCCGCCGCCCAAGGCCTGCTCGGCGCCAGCCTGAAACTGGACGCGGCGCTGCTCGATCTGGCACCGAAGCTTGAAGCGATTTCCAGCGTCTCGGTGGGTGTCGACAACTACGACATCGATTACCTGACCCGGCGCAAAATCCTGCTGACCAACACCCCGGACGTGCTCACCGAAACCACCGCCGACACCGGTTTCGCGTTGATCCTGGCCACCGCCCGGCGGGTGGTGGAGCTGGCGAACATGGTGCGCGGCGGTCACTGGCACCGCAGCATCGGCCCGGCGCATTTCGGTACCGATGTGCATGGCAAGACGCTGGGCATCATCGGTATGGGGCGAATTGGCGAGGCGTTGGCGCAGCGCGGGCATTTCGGGTTCGGGATGCCGGTGATCTATCACAGCCAGTCGCGCAAACCGGCGGTTGAAGAACGTTTTGATGCGAAGTACCGCAGCCTGGAAAATCTGTTACAGGAGGCGGATTTCATCTGTCTGACCTTGCCGTTGACGGCGCAGACTGAAGGTTTGATTGGCGCGGAACAGTTTGCGCTGATGCGGCCGGACAGCATCTTCATCAACATTTCCCGGGGCAAGGTGGTGGATGAGGCCGCGCTGATCGACACCTTGCGCCATAACCGGATTCGCGCTGCGGGACTGGATGTGTTCGAGCGTGAGCCGTTGAATCATGACTCGCCGTTGTTGCAGCTGAACAACGTGGTGGCGACGCCGCACATGGGCTCGGCGACCCATGAGACGCGCGAGGCGATGGCGCGGTGTGCGGTGGAGAATCTGTTGGCGGCGTTGGCCGGTGAAAAACCCGCCAACCTGGTGAATTCTCTCCACTGATGATCGTTCCCACGCTCTGCGTGGGAATGCCTCAAGGGACGCTCCGCGTTCCAGCTCTGGAAGGGACGCGGAGCGTCC
>NZ_POHV01000051.1:0-36870 GCF_002884345.1 Pseudomonas sp. GW456-12-10-14-LB2 | reverse complement strand
GGCTACAACGAACTGCGCATCGAAGACAAAAAAGGCGCCGAACAAATCTTCATCCACGCCCAGCGCGACTGGGATGAAAACGTCGAGCACGACCAGAAGATTCGCGTCGGCAATGAACGTCACGACACGGTGGTGAAGAACACCTACACCGAACTCAAGGCCGAAGAACACCGCACCACGATTTCCGATCGCAAAGTGGAAGTGAAAGCCAGCGATCACCTGACCGTTAACCAGGACCAGCACATAAAACTCGGCACCGCTCAGTTGACCAGTGCAGGCAAGGAAATCCACCTCAAGGCCGGGGACAAAATGGTCATCGAGGCCGGCAGCGAACTGACCCTCCAGGCGGGTGGCAGCTTCATCAAACTCGATGGCGGCGGCATCACGGTGGTCGGGCCGGTGGTGAAGATCAACGCCGGGGGCTCGGCGGGAACAGGTTCCGGGATTGCGATCCTGATGCCGCTGCTGCCGATCCCTGCGCCGTCGGCCAAGGCCGGCAATCTCATGGCGCCCGCGCAACCGGGCGTATTGCCGACCAAGCCCGAGCCACGGGAATACTTCTTCGACATTACCCTGACCGATGTGCCCGGCGATGAAGGTTTCCCGCTGGCCCACACCCTCTGGCAGATCGTCCAGGACGGCGTGGATCAACCGTTGCTCGAAGGTCAGACCGACGAGAACGGACGCGTCAATATCGACGAACCGCAACGCCTGAAACTCTCCAAAGCTTATGCCGAAGCCGGCCCGTTGTGGCTGTGCTATCCGGGGCAACGCGTGCCCGTGGCCCTGCATGACGAACCGGCGGATGCGGACAAGGAGCGCTTCGCTCTCGCTGCCCTCGACTTTCATGACAGCACCCACCACCGCACCATCAACACCGCCAGCAACGAACGCAGCAAGCAGGACTTGCTCACCGACGGCGACTTGTACAGCCGCCTGCACAGCACGGACGAATGACCATGACGGATTCCGCTACCCCCTACAACGGCGTTCGCCACAAGGAAGTCAGCCAGATCAACACGGCCGCCGGCAAAGCGCTGCCCGCCGTCAACGCGCCGGACTTTTTCATACAGGACAAGTCCGCCTTCGCGCCGAAGCGCAGTGGCAACCAGGTACGTTTTTTCACCACTGGCGAGGATTACTACAAGGATCTGGCCAAGAAAATCGCCAAGGCCGAAACCTCGATTTTCATCACTGGCTGGCAGGTCAACTACGATGTGACCCTGGACGGCAAGCAGACCTTGTGGGAGTGCTTGTACAACGCCCTCCAGGCGCACCCGACACTGAAAGTCTTTGTCATGCCGTGGCTGAGCCCGGCGGCAAGCGTCGGCACTCATGACTTCGAAACCATGCTCGCGGTTTTCCAGCTCAACGCCGGGCTGAAAGTGCCGCGCGCCTTCTGCACCCCGGCCATCCAGCAAAGCGACATGAAGGGTCTGGGCTCGACATTTTCCCATCACCAAAAGTGCGTGGTGATCGACAACAAGATCGGCTATGTCGGCGGTATCGACCTGGCCTACGGTCGTCGAGATGACAACAACTTCAGCCTCAGCGCCGTCGACCGTCAGGGTAACGATGCGTATAACCCGGGGATTCCGCACCTGGGCTGGATGGACATGAACAAGCACGTCAGCCGAGCGGGCCTGCTGCTGGGCACGCTGTTCGACCTGTCCAAACCGCTGGCCGAAACGACCATCGGCACAGAAAACACCAACATCAAACTGGCGTTGCCCCGTCGCGCCAGCGTGATCAACGCCATCGCGGCGATTCAGAACTTCTTCGCAAGTCCCCCACTGCCCGTTCTGGACCGGGCAATGAAGGCTGGCAAAAGTCTGAAGGAGTCCGTGTCCTCCATCGATCCTTTGGCCAGGCCCAGGAAATATCTGACCGACGCGGCCATCCGCAATATCACCGCGCTGATCAAACACAACTGGACGCGCCTGCCGCTGGCCGAACCGCTCAAAAGCCAGGCTCAAGTGTGGATTCGCGAAGTCGAAACCAGCGCCGGCAATTTGCAGGCTTCCGTGCGTCTGAAGAGTTACGAGCTGATCAACAACTGGACGAACTCGACCGATCTCGGCCGCCTTGTCGCGATGTTCTGCGACAAGGGTTACGACGCGATGCCCGCAGAGAAAATGGGTTGGCTGAACAACATCGGCCAATTGACCACTTCATTGCTCGGGCACTTTTACGCGTTGCTGCAAGACCGCGTGGCCAATCACCGGGAGCCCTTCGAATATCTCAAACACCAACCGCAGCCACTGGCTTCGGCAGATTACAGCCGACTGGACAAGGACCAGCCGCGCATGCCGTGGCAGGACGTTCATGGCCGCATCGAAGGGCCGTCGGTGTACGACCTGTCGCGCAACTTCATCGACCGCTGGAACGGCCAACAGGCTTACATCGCCGAGATCAAGAGCCTGGAAAAAACCACGGTCATCGTCGCCCTGATGGAGTGGGTCAATACCCTGGTCAGGGACGCCGGTCTGCCCCACCACCTGGATCTCAACAATCAGATCAACCTGAAGCTGCCCATGCCCAAACCGGTCTGGATCGATCAGGCCCCGACCCTGCCGACGCCACCGCAGACAGCGCAAGGCGGAGTCAGCGTGCAAGTGCTGCGCAGCGCTTCAGCCGCGATGACCACTCAGGAAGCCAAGGGTCGAGACATGGCCAGGGTCAACCTGCCGCTGCCCGAGGGTTTCAACGTGGGCGGGGTCCAGGACAACTGCCTGCGCGCCATGCTGCAGACCATTTCCAGTGCCCAGCACTTCATCTACATCGAGAACCAGTTCTTCCAGACCGACTTCGGTGACGAGGGCGAGCTGGCGGAAGGCCGGCCACTGTCCGGCCCGATGGCCAGCCTGCGCGACCCGTCCACCTTGAACGAGAATTTCGTCGCCCGGATCAAACTGCGTGAAGCGATGGAAGACCAGGACTTCACCCAGATCGACTGGAAAGAAGTCAACGCCATCAGTAAGGAACCCGGCGAAGAGGCCCGCACCTTTCTCAAAAGTTTTCTGACGATCTGGCAGACCAACGCACAGGGCTGGCTGACACAGAAACTGGGGAAAGAACAGAAGCTCACCAACACCATCGGCAAGGCGCTGGCCGACCGCATCGGCCGGGCGATTGCCGAAAACCGTCCTTTTCACGTGTACCTGATTTTGCCGGTGCATCCGGAAGGTGCGCTGAACGTGCTGAACCTCATGCACCAGGTTCACCTGACCATGCAAAGTCTGGTGTTTGGCGAGCAGAGTCTGGTCAAACGCATTCAACGGCACATGGCGATGAAGGACATGATGGATCGCGGGGCGAGCAAGGAAGAGGCCGGGAAGATTATTGAGCGGGTGGATACCAACAAAAAGCCCGTCTACGCCCAACAGGACTGGTCAAAATATTTGACCCTGCTCAACCTGCGCACTTGGGATACGCTTGGCGATCGCGTGGTCACTGAACAGATCTACGTGCACAGCAAGTTGTTGATCGCGGATGATCGTGTAGCGATTCTCGGCAGCGCCAACATCAATGACCGCAGTCAATGCGGGACACGTGACTCTGAGCTGGCAGTCATTGTGCGCGATAGCGAATCGACTGACGCCAAGCTGGACGGCAAACACAACCAGAAGGTAGGGAAGACAATCAATAAATTGCGCAAGGATTTGTGGAAGAAGCACTTCGGAATGAGTCAGGCGAAGCAAAATGGCCCTGTGGCTCACTTTTCTGTTTCGGACGAAGTTCTCGATCAGCCTGCTGCTGAAAAGACCTGGAGAGCGATCCAGAATCAGGCTGCTGACAACACCAAAGCTTATGAACTTGCCTTCAGCTTTATCCCGCGAAATTTCAGTCGATTACAAGTAATCGAATCATCCACGATCCAAATGTACCAGAGCGGATTTCCAGCCCCAATCTGGCCAACCTGGACATATCGCTCAACTTTGTATCTCGATCAAGGCGGCCAGATATCGGACCCATTGCCCCATGAACAAGGTTTTTGGGAAAGCAAGACCTTGGCTGGAGTAAAAACGTATCCCGCCCCTATCGGGATTCAAGGATTCATCACGGCGTTACCTATCAACTGGACAAAAGGTGAGAATAACGATTCGGGATTGAACCTGACGATCATTGCTCACCATGACGATAAGAAGAACGATGTTCGCATCGCAAGCGCGAGCAAGACGCCCCATTCAAATGAGCACAATTCATGATACGAGTCATCATTGCCTTCACCAGCCTGCTGCTTGGCGCTCAGTCAGCTTGGGCTGAATCCAAGCTGCAAGAGTGCTTGGGACGCATGCGATTCCAGTCGCCAGAAAAGTTTGAGTGGGCAACCTTCGCGATCGAACGCAGCAACATGAAAAGTGCCGGCGGCCATGTTTTTTCGAAAAATGTTCACGCAGTGAGCGACTTCGTTAGTTACAACTACGACGATCTGACCATCAGAGTCAGCGATATTACGACCCGTGAAAATTTCGACAGGGAACGTAATGCCATCATCCATGAAACCGAACTCTATAAAAAAAACTTAGAGGAAGATCTCAAAACCAATGAGCGTCTGCTGGAAACGATCAAGCGAATGAAATACAGCGCCGACATCGTCAAAAACCACGAAAACGAAATCACCAAACTGGAAGACCAGATACGACAGACCAAAACCTATGAACACGACCTGGGCATCCCCGATTCCCACGTTCTGGGCAGCAAGGAAACGCCCTACGAATTCCTGCTCTGGCGCAACAACCGGGTGTTCTACTTCAACATGAACAAACCCGCCGAAAACTCCGCACAACGGATCAAGGACCTTGCCGCCCGCTTCGAAGCCCGCGACCTCTATGAAGTACCCGAAGGCCCCGGCGTCTGTATGCCTTACGGCTTTATCCATGACGACGGCAAAACCGGTTTCAACGTCAAGAACAGCCTGCGCTTTACCAGCACTCCGAACGTGATCATGAGTTTGATCAATGCCTCGCAAAACGATCCGACCAAACCAACCCGTGGCACCTACGACACCGACTACCGCCCCGGCTACGACGCCGAAATCTGGAAAAAGTCGAAGATCATGGAGAAGTTCTACATCGGCGATCGCATGACCACCCTCGAAGGCTGGCGTCTTGACCCTCGTCCGGAAACCACCGAACAGGATCGCGCCTGGTTCGCCATCGCCCATGTTGGCGGTCTGGCGAGCCCGCTGATCGCAGCGCAGATGTTCACTTTCCAGAAAGGCACCGACGGCCTGAAAGATCTGGTGCCACCGCCCGAGGCGGTCGTACCGCGCTTTTTGAAGTTGACGCAAAGTATCCGTGAGCAGTGAGAGTCGGGTCGTGAACATGAAGCCACATCGAAGTAAGCACAGTTCATGAACCGAATCTTCTTTTCCTTCGCAGTTCTGCTGCTGGGCAGTCAGTCAGCACTTGCGGAACCTGCCTTGCACGAATGTCTGGGACGTACCAGATTCGAGTCACCGGAAGCATTCGAGTGGGCAACGTTTGCTATCGAACGTAGCAACATGAAAGGTGCAGGAGGACACGTATTTTCCAAGAATGTGCATGCGGTGGGCGACTACGTTAGTTATGACTTTGACGAACTCACCATCAGAGTCAGCGATGCCACGACACGTGAAAATTTTGAAAGACAACGCAACGCCATCGTTCACGAAACCGAACTCTACAAAAAGCGCCTCGAGGACAAGCTTGAAACCAACAAGGACCTTTTGGTATCGATCAAGGAGATGAACTATTCCCGTGACCAAGTGAAAAAGCAGGAGGAACAAATCAAAAAACTGGAAGAGCAAATACCCAAAGTAAAAAAATACGAACACGATCTAGGTATCCCCGACTCCTACGTCATGGGCGGCGAAAATATCCCCTACGAATTCCTGCTCTGGCGCAACAACCGGGTGTTCTACTTCAACATGAACAAACCCGCCGAAAACTCCGCACAACGGATCAAGGACCTTGCTGCGCGCTTCGAAGCCCGCGACCTCTATCAAGTGCCCGAAGGCCCCGGGGTCTGTATGCCATACGGTTTTATCCATGACGACGGCAAAACCGGTTTCAACGTCAAGAACAGCCTGCGCTTCACCAGCACGCCCAACGTCATCATGAGCCTGATCAACGCCTCACTCGGCAACCACGCCAAACCCACCGACGGCACCTACGATACCGACTACCGCCCCGGCTACGACGCCGAAATCTGGAAAAAGTCGAAGATCATGGAGAAGTTCTACATCGGCGATCGCATGACCACCCTAGAAGGCTGGCGTCTTGACCCTCGTCCGGAAACCACCGAACAGGATCGCGCCTGGTCCGCCATCGCCCATGTCGGCGGTCTCGCGAGCCCGCTGATCGCAGCGCAGATGTTCACTTTCCAGAAAGGCACCGACGGCCTGAAAGATCTGGTGCCACCGCCCGAGGCGGTCGTTCCGCGCTTTTTGAAGTTGACGCAAAGCATCCGTGAGCAGTGAAACGCT
Organism: Pseudomonas sp. GW456-12-10-14-LB2; assembly: GCF_002884345.1. Lineage (NCBI taxonomy): Bacteria > Pseudomonadati > Pseudomonadota > Gammaproteobacteria > Pseudomonadales > Pseudomonadaceae > Pseudomonas > Pseudomonas sp. GW456-12-10-14-LB2. The sequence goes on along the minus strand of NZ_POHV01000051.1, from coordinate 30,401 downwards.
GTCACCGATCAGCCGAATCGGGAACTCAAGGTCGCGGCCCATGGACTGATGTGCAACGATGTTGCCCTGCATCACGCCATTGACCGCAAGACCAAGGACGTTTCATGACTGCCATCAACACCCCGCCACCCCTCGCACCCGGACGTCTGCAACAGATGTCCACGCGCATCGCTTTCTTCATTGCCGGGCTCGGCATCGCCGCGTGGGCGCCGTTGGTGCCGTACGCCAAGGCGCGGGCCGGGCTCGATGAAGGCACGTTGGGGTTGCTGTTGCTGTGCCTGGGCGTCGGTTCGATTCTGGCGATGCCGCTGGCGGGGATTCTGGCCACGCGATTTGGCTGCAGAAAAGTGGCTACCGGCGGCACGCTGCTGATCTGCGCGGCGTTGCCGTTGCTGGCGACGGTGTCGTCGATTCCGGCGTTGATCGCCACGTTGTTCATGTTCGGCGCCGGACTGGGCACGGTGGACTCGACGGTGAACCTGCAAGCGGTAATCGTCGAGCGGGCCAGCGGCAAGAACATGATGTCGGGGTTCCACGGCCTGTTCAGCCTCGGCGGGATCGTCGGCGCGGCGGGTGTGAGCGCCCTGCTCGGTCTCGGGTTGTCGCCACTGGCGGCGATGCTGGTGGTGGTCGTGGTGCTGATCGCGGCGCTGTTCAAGGCGGTGCCGCACATGTTGCCTTACGGCAGTGAAAGCTCGGGCCCGGCGTTCGCAGTGCCCCACGGAATCGTGCTGTTCATCGGCGGCATGTGCTTCATCGTGTTCCTTACCGAAGGCGCGGCGCTGGACTGGAGCGCGGTGTTCCTGGCGCAGGAACGCGGGATCGACACCGCCTATGCCGGGCTGGGTTACGCAGCGTTCGCGTTGACCATGACGGCCGGCCGTTTGACCGGTGACCGGATCGTCCGCGCACTGGGCGCAACCCGGATCATTCTGTTTGGCGGACTACTGGCAGCGGCGGGATTGTTTCTGGCGACGTTCGCCCCGAGCTGGCAAGCCGCGCTGCTGGGCTATGCGCTGGTCGGTGCCGGCTGTTCGAATATCGTGCCGGTGCTGTACACGGCGGTGGGCAAACAGACGGTGATGCCGGAAAGCATCGCCGTGCCGGCAATTACCACGCTGGGTTATGCAGGGATTCTGGCAGGGCCGGCGGTGATCGGCTTTGTCGCCCATGCCAGCAGTTTGAGTTTCGCCTTCGGGCTGATGGCGACGTTGCTGGTGGCGGTGGCGATTGGCGGGAAAGCGCTGAAGGTCTGAGCTGGATCGTTCCCACGTCGAGACGCGGGAACGATCAGTGCAGATCAGAAACCGACGCTGGCCTGCACGAAGAACGTCCGCGGCGTGCCCACGTAGATCCCCGAGTTGTTGTCGCTGGAGCGGGTGAAGTACTGCTTGTCGAAGATGTTTTTCACCCCGGCGCCGAGCTTCAGGTTCGACAGCTGTGCACCGAAGTCATAGCCGCCGCGCACGTTCCAGGTCACGTAGCCCGGAATGTCGCCGTACTGCCCGTCCGCCGTGCCTTCGGTGATGTAGTTGCCATTGAAGCTGCCGTCAGCATTCACGCCGGTGCCCGGCGAGCGCTGTTTGGACTGGGCGAAACCGTCGATGTTGTAGGTCCAGCGGTTGATGTCGTAACGCAGGCCGACGGTGGCCACCTGACGCGAGTAGAACGGCAGGTCGCGGCCCTTGAAGCCCGGGATCTCGCCTTCATAGGTCGCGCGTGTGTAAGTGAAACCGGCGTTGGCGGTCAGGCCGTCGAGGCGTGGATCGAGCGCCGCCATGTCGTAATGCACCGACGCTTCGATCCCCTGGTGCTTGGTCGCGCCGAGGTTGGTCCAGCCCACGTCGTTGCTGATGTATTGCAGTTCATCATCGAAGTCGATGTAGAACAGCGTCACTTCACCGCCCCACACGTCATCGTTATAGCGCGTGCCGATTTCGTAAGTCTTGGCTTTCTCCGGTTCCAGGCCATTGGCGGTCTGGTCACCCGAGCCGCCCTGGCCGAGCTGGAAGTACTGCAGGCTGCCGAACGACGTCTCGTAGTTGGCGAACAGCTTCCACGCATCGGACAGGTGATACATCACGCTCAGGGCCGGCAACGGCTCGTTGCTTTCGATGCTGCGGTTTTTCTCGGGGACGGGTTTGCCGGCGGTGTCGAGCACAGCGCGATCATGCCAGTCGGTGCTGATGTGTTCGAAGCGAATGCCCGGGGTCACGGTCCAGTTGCCGACGTCGATCTTGTTGTCGATGTAGACCGAGTTGGCCTCGGTGCCGCCGGTACGGTCCTGGAACACATGACCGTCGGAGGTCTTGGTGACCACCGGCTCGTTGTTGACCAGCGCCAGGCGGCTCGACTGCTCGTGCATCGCCTCTTTCAAATAACGGTAACCGACGCTGACTTCCTGGGTGGTCGGGCCGACGTCAAACACACGCGAAACACGCGGCTCGATACCCAACGTGTAGTAGGAGCGCGGGAACGAGCTGAGGGTTTTCTGATCGCGGGCGGCGATGGTGCTGCCGCGAAAGCTGTCGGAATAGTAGGTCAGCACTTCTGCCTGGGTGCGCTCGTCGATCTGCCGGATCCACTTGAACGACACGTCCTTGCGGCGGCCGCTGAAGCCGTCGTAGTCGCGGTCGGACTGGAACGGTTTGTCGTCGTACTGCTTTTGCGTCAGGCCGCCGGGCATGTCGGCGCTGGCGTCGTAGTAGTGGAAGTTGAGGCTGAAATCGTCCTGATCGGTCGGTGCCCAGTGGGTCTTGAGGATCACGTCGTCGATGTCGTTGCCGTTGTTGCGCTCGCGGTAACCGTTGCCGTTGACGCCCGAGTACAACAGCGCCATGCCGATGCCGTTGTCGGCAGTGCCGCCGAGGAACGCGGTGTCGATGTGTTTCCAGCCACCGTGCTGCGAGGTTTCCAGGGTGGTGCCGATTTCACCGGTGGTTTTTTCCGGGATCGCGCGGGTCACGAAGTTGATCACGCCGCCGACGTTTTGCGGCCCGTAACGCACGGAGCCGGCACCACGGACCACGTCGATGCTGTCGAGGTTGCCGGAAGAAATCGGCGCCATCGACAGTTGAGGCTGACCATACGGGGCGAACGCGGCCGGCACGCCATCAATCAATACGGTCGAGCGTGGCGACAGGCGCGACGTCAAACCCCGTACGCCGACGTTCAGCGAAATATCGCTGCCGCCGGTGCCGTTGGCTTCCTGCACCTGCACGCCCGGCACGCGGCGAAGCACGTCGCCGACGTTCATCGCGCCCTGCTCGACCATCGCTTCGCGACGGATCACCGTGCGCGCGCCGGGGTGGTTCTGCACCACGGCAGCGTCGGCGTCGCCGAGCCAGTCTCCGACCACTTTGATGTCGGTCACGCCCAGTTCCAGCGGGCCGTTGGCGGCGGAAGTCGGGGCTGGGGACAAGGTCACCGAACCTTCATTGATCTGATAATCCAGACCGCTGCCTTGCAGCAATTGGCGCAGGGCCTGCTCCGGAGAAAGATTGCCATCCACGGCCGGCGCTTGTTTGCCGGCGACCAGGTCCGGGCTGAAAAACACCTGCAACGAGGTTTGCTGGCCCAGTTCACTCAGGGCCTGACCCAACGGCTGTGCGCGGATGTGAATGGCTTCGGCGGCGAGGGCCATCGGTACGGGGGCGTTGACCGCCAGTGCGAGCGCCAGCGGTAACCAAGGGGATTTTTTGTTTTTGGCGGTGGAGGTTTTCACGTCGAACGGAGTCCTGTGGATCGCAAGAGTGTGCGGCTGTTAATGCAAACCAGTTGCAGTTGAACAGGAAGACGACGAACTCGAAAAAAACCTGAATTTTATTTTGAAATTATTTCCTGGCTGCCGTCGGCAAGAGTGCGCACGGCCACTGGAAGGATGCTCGGCAAGGCCCTGAGCAAGGCATCGGTATTGTCGGATTTGAACACGCTGGTCAGGCGCAAATTGGCCACGGCGGGGTTAGAGACCTTCAGCGGCTTGTCGCGATAACGCGACACTTCCTCGGCGACTTCGCTGAGGCTGGCGTTGTTGAACACCAGTTTGCCGCTGCGCCAGGCTGTCAGCTCCGCCGGGTTGACCGCGTAGGCCGGCGTTACTTTGCCCTGTGCATCGATCCGCGTGCCGAGGCCGGCAGTGAGGCTGATGAAATCGGCATCGGCCGCACCACGACCCTGCACCCTGACCGTGCCCTGCTCCACCGCGACCCGGGTCTGCGTCACATCGCGGCGCACATCGAAACGAGTGCCAGTCACCGTGACCTTGCCGCTGCCGGCCTCGACCACGAACGGGCGAGAAGTATCGTGCTCGACGCTGAACATCGCCTCGCCTTCGGTCAATTCGATGAGCCGCCGATCCTTCTCGAAACGCACCTGCAGACGGCTGCGGCTGTTGAGGTCGATCACCGAACCGTCCGGCAGCGCGACATGCTTGCGCTCGCCCAGCACGGTGGCGAATTCAGCGCTGTAACCCGCCGGATGATTCAAGCCACTGAACAGACCGAGCCCGAGCGCCACCGCGACCACGCTGGCCGCCACGGCATAACGCAACAACGGACGGCGTTCGCGCCGCGCCGGCGGGGTTTCGCACAAAGCTTTGAGGCGTGGCGCCGGCAGCAGATCCGCCGCCGTCCACAAGCCCTGGAGCAACTGGAATTCGTCACGGTGCTGGGGATGTTCGTTCAGCCACGCGTCGAAGCGCTGCTGTTCGTCGGCACTGACGGCCGGCTCCTGCAAACGCACAAACCAGCGTGCCGCGTCATCGCGCACCGTTGTTTGCCCGCACGCGCAATCACGAGTATCCATCATGGAATGTCCTGTTTGGCTGGGGATGAAAAGACGCCGCGGCTCATGATTGCGCCCCGTCCAGGCGATCACGCAGATGCCGCAGGGTGCGGATCATATACTTTTCCACCATGTTCTTGGACAGGCCCAGGCGCTCGGCGATTTCCGCCTGGGTCAGGCCTTCGATCTTCTGCCAGACGAAAATCCGTCGGCAGTTGACCGGAAGCTCCGTGAGCGCACGTTCGATGGAATCGGCCAGCTGGATCGCATGCATGTAATGCTCCGGATCGCCGCTCGGCGACTCACTGAGATCGATCGCCTCCGACTCCATGGCGCCCCGCCGGTCCTCACGCCGATAGCCGTCCACCGCGATGTTGCGCGCGGTCTGGTGCAAATACGCCCGGGGTTGCTGCACCGCCGACGAATCGGATTCGAGCACCCGCACAAAGGTGTCGTGCGCCAGATCCTCGGCCTGCGAGCGATTGCGCAGGCGACGGGTCCAGGTGCCGATCAACTCTTCGTAATGCTCGAGAAAGCCGGGTCTGCGGGGCAGCATGGGGATCATTGCGGCGTGCTGAGGAAAGGGGCGTGAATAGTAATGCTTCCTATTAAGCCGAAGCAATGGATTCCTCGGGAATGCCGACGAGGCTGTTTTCCCCTATCTCTTCGGCGCTCTAATTCGCGGCAATCTCTGCCTTGCGTGGGCAGAACCATCCATGCATCAAACCCGCTTGAAAGAACTGGACCGGCGCCTCGAACCCGGCCGACTCGATCAGACTGGCGACCTGCGGCACCGGCAGAATCGCCACATCCCGGGCATACGCCGTGCGCGCTCGTTCGAGCATTTGCGGCGGCACCTGGGCCGAAGCCATCAGCGTCATCCAGTGACGCAGCAATGCTTCATAGGCCGGGGATTGAGTATCCGAGGCCAGATCAGCATTCGCCAGAATCCCACCCGGTACCAGACGACGGGCAATCTCACGGAAAAAGTCGATACGCACCTGAGGGTCGAGCAAAAACTGCGACACCAGAAAACAGGTCGCGCCGTCGTAACCGGATTCATCCGTCAGCGTATCGAGGTAGCCTTCGTGAAAATGGCAGCGGGAGAGAAAACCGCCCTCTGTCGCTCGCTGACGGCACACGTCGAGCATGGCGCCCGAAGGGTCGACTGCGGTGAATTGCCAGCCGGGAAACTGCTGCGACAGATGGGCCATTTCCACACCGGTGCCCACGCCGACGCAGAGTATCCGGGCATTCTCCGGCAGGCCCGCGAACACTGAATCCAGCAGCAGATACAGGGCATCACGAATGGGCGCCATCCCGCTCCACTGTTTGTCATAGATCGCGGATTGCTGGTCGAACAAGGCCTTGAGTGCTTGATTGTCCATGGAAAACCTTCCTCTGCATCATGATCGCGGTGAAGTTTCATTATCGCAGGGCTGTCAAGACCTCCCCGATACAGCCTGAGATTGATCATTCCACCCATCAACTGGTCGCAATCCATCAACCCCACCCTCGCGCCGCACCCTAGATTAGATCCCACAACAACACGCCGTGGAGATCGCCTCATGCACAGTTTCCAGACCCGCAAGCAGCACAGTCCGGTCGACGCCTGGGATCAGCAGGATCCGGAGCAGGCCTTCACCCTGCCCTCGCGTTATTTCTACGACGACAGCCTGTTCCGTGCCGAGCGCGACAACATTTTCATGAGGGCCTGGCATGTCGCCGGGCATGTCAGTGAGTTCGCCGAGCCGGGGCAGTTCGTCGTCACGGATCTGTTCGACCAGAGCGTGGTGGTGGCGAAGAATCGGCAGGGGCAGATCCATGGTTTTCACAACGTCTGCCAGCATCGCGGCAATCGCCTGCTCGAAGAACGCCGTGGCACTACCGGCGGCGTGGTGCGCTGCGCCTATCACTCGTGGTGCTATGAAATGGACGGCAGCCTGCGCGGTGCGCCGCGTTGCGAGCGGATGAAGAATTTCGAGCTGGCGCAGTTCAACATTCCACAGGTGCGCACGGAAGAACTCGGCGGCTTCGTCTACTTCAACCTCGATCCGAATGCGCCGTCGCTGCGGGATCTGTTCCCCGGTGCCGACGAAGAAATGCGCCGGGTGTTTCCAGACCTGGCCGACATGCATCTGATCGAGGAACAAGACGTGATCGTGCCGGCCAACTGGAAAGTGATCATGGACAATTCCATCGAGGGCTATCACTTCAAGCTGTCCGGCCCGTGCCACATCGACCTCGCCCGGCTGATCGATTTCAAGGGTTACCAGTTGATCAAACGCGACAACTGGTGGACCTACGCCGCACCGGCCAATCTGTCGGCGACCGAGGCCTATGGCGTGCCGCTGAAAAGCGAACTGAACCCGCAGGAATGCTTTTTCAACATCGGCCTGTGGCCGAACAACACCTTCTACACCTTCCCGTTCTCCGAGTTTCTCGGCTCGTTCATCATGATTCCGCTGCACGCCGAGCGCTCGCTGCTGCGCTTCGGTTACTACTCCTGCAACCCCGAGACGGCCGCCGTCAGCACGGCGTGCATGAAGTGGATGAACGAAGACCTCGGCCCCGAAGACATCGCCCTGAACATCTCGGTGCAAAAAGGCCTGCGCTCGCTCGGTTATGACCAGGGCCGTTACATGATCGACGCCCAGCGCAGCAATGAAAGCGAGCATCTGGTGCATCACTTTCATCGTCTGGTGTTCAACGGTATTCACGGCCATTGCGTGGACTGATCCGCCCTTCCCTCGTCATTTGTCTGAACGGAGCAAACCATGGACGAAACCGGGTTTGATTACCTGATCGTGGGCGCCGGTTCGGCCGGTTGCGTGTTGGCCAATCGCTTGAGCGAAGACCCGAACGTGCGCATCCTGCTGCTGGAGGCCGGGCCCGAGGACAAGAGCTGGACGATCGACATGCCGTCCGCCGTGGGCCTTGTGGTGGGTGGGTCGCGCTATAACTGGAGTTATCAGTCGGAGCCCGAGCCGTACCTCGACGGCCGCCGAATCGGCACGCCGAGAGGCCGCACCCTCGGCGGTTCATCGTCGATCAACGGCATGGTCTACATCCGTGGCCATGCCCGGGATTACGACGGCTGGGCCGAGCAAGGCTGCGTTGGCTGGAGCTATCGCGAGGTACTGCCGTACTTCAAGCGAGCGCAGACTCACGCCGGCGGTGGCGATGACTATCGCGGCGGCGACGGCCATTTGCACGTCACTCCCGGCGATGTAGAAACACCATTGTGCGCGGCGTTCATCGCGGCCGGGGCCGAGGCCGGTTATGGCGTCAGCGAGGACTTGAACGGCTATCGTCAGGAAGCCTTCGGCCCGGTGGATCGCACTACACGCAACGGTCGGCGCTGGAGCGCTTCGCGCGGTTATCTGAGCGAAGCACTGGCTCGGGGCAATGTGCGCGTGGTCACCGATGCGTTGGTGCTACGCATTCTGTTCGAGGGCCGGCGAGCGGTCGGGATTGATTATGAACAGAACGGCGAAACGAACACCGTCCGCGCTCGCCGGGAAGTGTTGCTGACGGCCGGGGCGATCAATTCGCCGCAGTTGCTGTTGCTCTCGGGCGTCGGCCCGGCGGCGGAACTGCGTGACCTCGGGATCGGCGTCGTGCACGACCTGCCCGGCGTCGGTAAACGCCTCAACGATCACCCGGACGCGGTGGTGCAATTTCGCTGCAAACAACCGGTGTCGCTGTATCGCTGGACCACCGCGCCGGGTAAATGGTGGATTGGCGCGCGCTGGTTCGTCCGTCACGACGGCCTGGCGGCGAGCAATCACTTCGAGGCCGGTGCGTTCCTGCGTTCCCGAGCCAGCGTCGAACACCCGGACCTGCAACTGACCTTCATGCCGCTGGCGGTGCAACCGGGCAGCGTCGAGCTGGTGCCGACCCACGCGTTCCAGATCCACATCGACCTGATGCGCCCCACCAGCCTGGGCAGCGTGACCCTGCACAGCGCCGAACCGCGGCGGCCGCCGAGGATTCTGTTCAACTATTTGAAGACCGCGCAGGACCGTGCCGACATGCGCGCCGGCGCACGGCTGGTGCGGGAAATCATCGAGCAACCGGCAATGGCCCCTTTCAAGGGCGAAGAGCTGGTGCCGGGCCGTTCGGTGCAGACCGACGCCGAACTCGATGCCTGGGCGCGGCAGGTCACGGAAACCGGCTACCATGCCAGCGGCACCTGCAAGATGGGGCCGGCGGGCGACCCTGAAGCGGTGGTCGATCCGCAACTGCGAGTGCATGGCCTCGACGGCTTGCGGGTGGTGGACGCGTCGATCATGCCGGCGATCGTCAGCGGCAACACTAACGCACCGACGGTGATGATCGCGGAAAAGGCCAGCGACCTGATCCGTAACCTCACGCCGTTGCCAGCCCTCGATGTACCGGTGTGGATCAACCCGCACTGGCAGACCGAACAACGATGAAGCAGAGATGGCGATGACCCGATCCGCTGAAGCTGTACCGCGCAATGAAGCACCGCTGCGAGTGGCGGTGCTGTTGCTGCCGGCGTTTTCCAATTTCGGTCTGGCGGCAGTGCTCGAACCGCTGGCCATCGCCAACTGGTTGAGCCAGCGCACGCTGTTCGAGTGGACGTTGCTGTCGTTGCAGCCGGGCCCGGTGACGGCCAGCAACGGTCAGGCGAGCATCGCCGAAGCTGGCTTGAACAACGAGCAGGCCTTCGACGCCTGCGTGGTACTGGCCAGTTTCGAGGTGCATCAACACAGCCGCAATCCGGCGCTCAAGAGTTGGCTGCGCAAGCAGGCGCTGTTCGGCGCGGTCTTGATCGGCGTGGAAACCGGCACCGAACTGCTGGCCGCCGCTGGTGTGCTCGACGGCTACGAAGCGGCGGTGCATTGGGACAACCTGCAGGGTTTTCAGGAGAGTTACCCCAAGGTCCGCGCCCGACCGCAGCTCTACACCCTCGAACGCCAGCGCCTGACCTGCGCCGGCGCGACTACCATTCTCGACATGCTGCTGGGCTGGATCGGCCAGCGCATCGATCCTGATCTGGCCCGGGAAATCGGCCTGCACCTGCTGATGGGCCAGATGCGCGCCCCGGCGGACAATCAGCTCGACGGCGGTCTGGGCAACAGCGGGATGTACGGCAACAAGATCCGCCGTGCCGTGCAACTGATGGAAAAGGCTCTGGAAGAACCGCTGGACTGCGAAGCAATTGCCAGCGAAGTCGGCCTGTCACGTCGTCAACTCGAGCGCCAGTTCAAACATCAGACCGGGCTCTCGCCGCTCAAGTACTACATCACCCTGCGCCTGGCCCGGGCGCACAACCTGTTGCAACAGACGCAGATGAGCGTGGCCCAGGTGGCGGCGTGTTCCGGGTTTGGCTCACTGGAGCATTTCTCCCGCACCTACCGCGCACGCTTTGGTTGCCCGCCGAGTGAGGATCGGCGCCAGGCGTGGAGTGCGCCGGTGATGCGCCAACCGTTGAGCAAGGCACCTTGAAACGAAGAGCGGCCATTCACCCGTGACGTTGCGCAAGCCTTGCTGGCAAAAAAATGCCTGCAACAGGCAGGCATTGTTGAAACTCGGACGTTCAGTTGTGCGTTCGGACCTCGTCGCACGATTGACCACTTGAATTCACTAACCGGACCACTACCGATGCAGTGTTCTCCACTACGCCATTGATCAGGTAGTTATAACGAACCGAGCCATTTCCAATGAGTTTGATTTTGTTCCATTCCTTAAAGCAATCAACGGAGCCATTCTCGATGTCAGCCCGTGTTACATTTCGGCTCAATGATGTCGAAGCGCCCTGGATGGGTACCTCACCTTCGGAATCACTGCATCCCTGAAATTCGCCGGTGAACTCGTCACCCACTTTCGCCTCATTTGACAACGCCCCCACTTTTACCGAAATGCCGTTAATTTGAGGTTTTGAGCTGCAGTTAATTACACCGTTAAACAAGTCTTGAAAATGAATATCAGCCATTTCTGTTGCTCCATGAATTGATTGGTTTGATGCTCGCACAGGTTAAATTGAAACCACGCGCCTCAAGCCAATCGTCGTCCCTTATCAGCTTTTTGCACACTGTCAGAACTGACAGTCATTCAATACCCATTCGCTATAACAATTTGTTCTTTCCAGCCAAACTCAATTTCACTGTGGCACGAATCCGCGCGGGTTCTGGATCAGCCATCCGAGAACCCATTGCTAATTCAGCTGGCGGTAGACCGGTTCCTCTTCGTCGAGGATGCCCATCAATGCATTGAAATGCTTATCCGCAAACCCCGGATAATCCAGCCATTGCCGACACGTCTTGCGCGCCACTTCATCGCTGGCCACGCGCAATTCCCGCCCGGTCGCCAGTGCGGTGATATACACCTCGCACGCCCGCTCGAAGTAATACAGATCATCAAACGCCTGAGCCACGCTCGGCGCCGCGACCAGCAATCCATGATTGCCCATCAGCAGGATCGGCTTGTCACCGAGCAGCCTGCTCACCCGCTCCGCCTCTTCCCCAAGACCCATGCCATCGAATCCTTCGTCAATCGCCACCCGCTCGAAAAACCGCATGCTGTTCTGCTCGATCGGTGGCAGGCGCGAGTCCTTCAGGCATGCTAGCGTCGTCGCGTATCTGCTGTGGGTATGGAGGATGCAACGAGCCTGCGGCTGGTTGCGGTGCAAGGCGCTGTGCAAGGCCCACGCGGTTTTGTCCGGGGAGTCCGGGCAGTCGAGACTGGACGGATCGTCGGCATTGAGCAACAGCAGATCACTAGCACGGATCCGCGAGAAGTGTTTGCCGTAGGGGTTGATCAGAAACTCGCGACCGTCCTGCGAAGTGGCCACGCTGAAGTGATTGGCGATGGATTCGTGCAGGTTCAAACGCGCGGCCCAGCGCAGGGCGCAGGCCAGCTGGATTCTCAGGTGTTCGACGTTGTCGTGCATGGCGCGGCCTCCCGGTTTCACCCGAGTGTAGAGCGCATGCTTTCATCGACTTGACGGGAAACGACAGTGGCTGCCGTTTTGAGCCGGGTGTCCATCAGAAACGGGAGCGAGCACGCTCGCTCCCGCCGGTTTCACTGACGGTAAATCAGCCTTTTTCGTCGATCCCGGCTTGCAGGGGCTGACTGTCCAGATGACCGCTCAGGGTCACCGGGCCGGCTTTCAGGTTGCCGTTTTCAACGGACACCTTCGGTGCATTTTCTTCAGTTTTGTGCGGCAGATCCAGGCCGGCTTTTACGCCGTAGTCGAGGTTACTCAGGTCGGTGCTGCTGACCTTCGAACCACCCAGATCGACCTTGCCTTCGGTGGCGGAAATCCGCGCACCGGTCAGTTGGGTAGCGCCGCCGACGGTGAGGTTCACACCCTGACTAGCGCTGATACCGGAGGCCTGTTTCACGCTGTCCTTGTGCGCGTATTCGCCGTCGACTTTCAGCGTTGGCTTGTAGTCGGTGCCAGCGAGTTTTCCCTTGTCGTCGGCCTGGGTCTTCTTGGCGGTCAGGCCCAGATCCACGTCGACCTTGGCGTGAGTGCTGGAGTCCTGACGGCTTTCGACCGACAGATCACCCGCCACTTTGCCACTGACATTGCGCGCATCAATCCGCGCGCCGCTCAGGCTCGCATCACCGCCACTGTTCAACACCACCGTGTCAGCCTTGATCTGGCTGTTCTGCTGGGTGGTGCCTTGCAGGTAGTCCACGCCGACCTTGGCCCCGGCACTGAAGCCGTGATCGCTGCTGACTTTTTCATCGGCGGTGGTCGGTGTGCTTTTGCTCAGATTGCCGCCGGCATTCAGTGCCACATTCCAGTTGTTGCGGTTGTCGGTGGATTGCGCGGATTCCTGAACGAAACCGCCCTTCTGCGCATCGATGCTGACGTTCGGCGCGCCGGCCTGACTGCCTTGCAGGTGCACCGAATTGCCGCTCAGGGCGATGCCGTTCTGGCTGTTAAGCTGGCCACCGCTGAGGTTCTGGGTGTTCTCGTTGACCCGACCGATGTTGAAGTTGCCGCTGAGGTTGCCGCCCTGATCGCGGCTCTTCTCGCTGCTGGTCTTGCTGCCGCCCGCCTTCAGGCCGCCGCCGAAATTGCTGCCGGTGGCGACGTGCGAATCGGTGGCCGCTTGCAGGTCGAGTTTGCCGTCGGCTTTCAGGTCGATAGCACCAACGCTGTCGATCTTCGTGCCCTGCTGCACCTGATTGCCGCCGCTGCTCAATTGCACCGGGCCGTTGCCATTGATACTGGCTACGTGGGCCTGGCTGTCGGCGGTCTGGTTGTCTTTGTGATCGAGCTGGAACCCGGCGCCGAGATCGACATTGGTGCCGTCGGTGCCCGGCAAAGTGCCGACGGTCAGCGAACCGTTGCCACGCAGGCTGGAGCTGTCGCTGCTCTGACGGTCGTTGGCCTGATTGAGGGCCAGATCACCGCCGGTCTTGACGCTGACACCGCCCTGGCCGCCATCGAAACGGCTGCCTTCGAACTGAGCATCGCCGCCGACATTGACGTTCACACCCTGATTGCCAGCGTAACCGCCAACCACCGCTGTGGAGCTGTTTTTGCTCGACTGGCTGCTACCACCCGCGCCGCCGCCGGCCACGTTCACGTCTTCACCGGTCTTGGTGTAGACGCGCACATCGACCTTGGCATCCACCGTTTTTTCGGTGCTGCTGTGGGTGTTGTTCGCGGCATCGGCCACCAGTTTGTCGGCGCCGATGTTCACTTTGCCGGCGCTGGCGTTGTACTGGGTGCCCTGGTCGTGCAGCGTGCCGCCGACCTTCACGTCCACGGTCTGGCCGTCGAACCGGCTGACCACGGCGTTGCTGCCCTGCTCGGTTTTATCGGCGCTGGCATGACCGATTGCCACGTCGATCCCGACGTTCGGCTGGCCGAGATTGGCCAGTGCGTCCTTGTCCGGCACCTTGCCGTCGAGTACTTCTTTCACCGCACCGGCAATCGGCCGGGCAATGTCTTTGTACTCGACGTTGGCGCCTATGTCCGCCGACCAGTTGCTCTCCTTGTGAGTGCTGCTTTCGGTGTTGCTGGCGGCACGGTTGTCCACTTGGTTAGCGGCGACGTTCAGGCCGTTGCCGGCCTTCAGTTGCGCGCCCTCGGTGGCGAGTTTGTCAGCGTTGATGTTCAGGCTGCCGCTGCTCTGCACGCCGGTGGTTTGCGCGGTCGTTTTGCCGGTGGAGTCTTGCGAGGTGCTGTGCGAGAAGTCCACGCCGCTACCGGCGCGGTCGAGCCCGCCGGTGTAGTAGAACCCGCCGCCGGTGCTGCGGGTTTCGGTCGAGGTGCTGTGGCTGCCCTGCTCAGCCAGCAGCGAGACGTTCTTGCCGCTCAGTGTCGTGTCGCCGGCGGTAGATTTCACCTCGGCGCCCTTGAGCGTCACATCGCCGCCCGCCTTCACTTGCACAGTGCCGCCGCTGAGGCTGGAACCCTGCTGCGTGACGTCGTTGGCGGTGACGGTTTGCGCCTTGTCTTCGTAATGCACGCCGGCGCGATACTGCTCCGCCGATTGCTCCTTGGCGTAAGCGTCGAAACCACGAGTCTGCGTGCTGTTGCTGCTGTCGTGGGTGTTCTGCGTCGAATGCACATTCACATCACCCGCCGCATCCGCCGTCAGCGAACCGCCGGCCTTGACCGTAGAACCAGCGAGTTCGATGTCCTTGGCGCTCTTGAGCTTGAGGTTGCTGTCGGAAGCCAGCTCGCTGCGCACCGTGGTGCTGTCCTTGCTGTTCTGCCGGGACTCGTCCTTGGTGATGCCGAAGAACTTGCTGTCCTTGTCGTGGTTGTTGCTGTGCGAAGTGTCCTGCACGCCGTCGATGGTCAGCGAACCGTTGTCGCTGATCACGCTCGCGTCCTTGGCGCCGCGCACCTGGCTGCCGCTGATGCGTACGTCGTCAGCCTTGACCACCAGTTTGCCGGCCGCGTTGACCTTGCTGCCCTGATGCTGGGTCTGGCCCTTGTCGGCGTCGCCGGTCTTGCCGAAGAAACCGCCGCCGACCAGGTCACCGGAATAGCGGTTGTCGCTGCTGCGGTTGGTGCGGGTCGCGGCGGTGATTTCCACCTGTTTGCCGGCCAGTTGCAGATCGCCGGCGCTGTTCAATTCAGCGCCTTCGGAGCGCAACAGTGCGGCGGTTTGCAGGGCAATGTTGCCGGCCTTCAGCTGGCTGGTGATGCTGCGCTGCTCTTCGCTGCTGCTGTCCCAATCGGCTTTCCACAGGTGTTTGCGGTGCTTGCCCTGATCGGTCTGGGTGTGGCTTTCAGTGGCGGCGGTCAGGCGCAGATCGCCGCCGCTTTGCACGCTGAGGTTGTTCTTCGCGTCGACCTTGGCGGCTTTCAGTTCGGTGTCTTTACCGGACGACAGTTGCGCGTCGCGGCTGGCGACGATCTGGCTGCCGTGCTGGCGCGAATCGCTGTCGGTCTTGGTGCGCTCGTAAGTTTCCCAAGTGATGCCGATGGTGCTGTTGTTCCAGTTTTCGCGCTGCTCCTGGAGCTTGCGGCTTTCGACGGTGGTCAGGGTCAGATTGCGCTTGGCATCGACCTTCACGTCGCGACCGCTGACGTCGGCGGCGGCCAGCGTCAGGTCCTTGCCGCTGTGCAGGCCGACGTCGCCCTGGCTGCTGCGAATGCCGGCGCGGGTCACGTCGAGGCTGTCCGGGATCGCCTGACCGCTGACGCTCAAGTCGCCCGCCGAACGAATCTGCACGCCGTCACGCCCGGCGACTTGCACAGCCCCGACCTTCACGCCCGCGCCTTCAACGGTGCTGACGATGTTGATGCGCCCGGCCTGCATCGCGCCGAACAGGCTGGCGTCGATCCGTTGATCGGTGGTGTTGCCCGCCGGGTCCACGGCTTTCACCTGGCCGCTGGCGTAGTCGATCTGATTGCGCCCGACGGTGAGGTTCAGTTGATCGCGAGCGCTGATTGCGCCCTGGCTGTCGATGCGCGGCGCGATCAGGTTGATCGAGCCTTCACCGTTACGCAGCCCGCCGCCCTGGATCTGCAACTGACCGGTGGCGTCGCGGGTGCTCAGGGCTTGCAGCTTGCCGTCGTTCAGCTCGGGCCGGCCGACCACCAGATTGGCGTTCGGCGTGTTGATGAAGCTGCCGCCGTTCACCGAAATGCCGTTCGGGTTGGCGAGTACGTAGTCGGCAGCGCGACCGAAGATTTCCTGGGCGCCGTTGATGGCCGACGGGTTGCGGCTGATCACTTCGTTGAGGATCACGCTCGCGGCCTGGCCCTGCAATTGCGGGTTGGCCGCCAGTTGCCCGGCGAGCTGCGATTGCCCGGCCTGCAAGGCGTTGTTCAACACCAGGCCCTGTCGGTCGACGTTGTAGTCGAGGAATTGGTTATGCGAAAGCCCCGAGCCGTTGGGCGCGACGATGTTGACGATCGGGACGCCGCCCTGGGTCTGCAGTTGCGCGGTGCCGCCGGGGCCGGGCGCGACCACCACGCCGCCGGCCATGGCGCCCGGCAGGTGAGCGACCAGGAACAGGCTGGCGATGGCCCAACGCAGTTTGCCCCGTGGGGAAAGATGAAACGCAAAGGTATTCATTGGCATAAAAAACTCTCCATGTAGTGCGGCATCACGTTGCGCGTTGAGTTGAAGGCCACGGCTGTCGCGCTCAGGTCCGATGGCTGTTGTTCACTGACGTTCATATCTGTAATCCGACCCGCATCAGCCAGGTTTCAGGCTCGCGGTGCAGGCCGGTCGGGGTGTTCAGGCTGCGTTGATAATCGACGTCCACTTGCAGGTTTTTCCAGCCCAGGTTGAGGCCGATGCTGGCGCCGCTCAGGCGTTGAACCGGGGCGCCGTGATCGGCCTTGATCCAGCCGTGGTCGAGGCCGACACGCGGGGTGAGTTGCATCGGCAAATCGGTGCGCAACGGCAGGCGCAAGGTGTTGCGCCAGATCGCGCCGCTGGCGCCAGACGCGCTGCTGACACGGTAACCGCGCACGGCGGAATCGTCGGTGCCGAGCAATTGTTCGATGGCCGGCAGCGGGTCGGGGCTGTACTGCAAATTGAGTTGGCTCTGCCATTGCCAGGCTTGCGCGCCGAGCTGGCCGTTGCGCCATTGGCTGAGGCCGGCGCGGTACTTGCGAAACTGTGCCTTGGGCAGGTTTTTGACCTGACGATCGGCATCGTCGTCGGCGCCCAGCCAGCGCAAACCCTGGGCGTAATTGACGTCGAGGTTCCACACCGCGCGGTCGAGCCAGAACAGATTGAGCCCGGCCTCGGCCACGGTCAGGGTCGGGCTCTGGATGCCGAGGCGGACGCTTTCCAGATAGCTGTCGACATCCTTGTGCGCCAGTTGCAGATTGGCGCTGAGCTGATGGCTCTGGTCGCGCCACAACACCCGGTCGGCGCGCAGGCTGAGTTGATCGGTGATGCCGGTGCTGTGAAAAGTCAGCGTGCTGAGCTTGAACGGCGCGCGGTATTCGGCGTGGCTGGCGAAAGTGCTGAACGTCCAGTAACCGTAGGGAATCGCGTAATAGAGGCTGGCGTTGCGGCTGTAGCGGTCGCCCTGATTGAGGGTGTCGCTGGCGCTGAGGCTCAACAGGTCGTTGAGTTCGAGCGGGCTATCGAGGGTCAGGCTCAGTGTGTCGCGATCACGACCGGTACTGGCGCTGCCGAGGTTGTCCACGCCCAGGCCCAAGCTCCAGCGCGACTGCCCCGAGGTGCGCGACCGCAAGATGATTTTCGACGCACCGGGCTGGCTGCCGGGGGCGATGTCGGCGGTCAGATCGAGCGAGCGCAGGCGGTTCAACTGATCCAGACCCTGCTCCAGATCCCGCAGGTTCAGCGGCTTGCCGAGCATGCCCGGGAATGCACCGCCGAGGGATACCGGCAGGCTCTGGTCGGCCAGTTCGATGGACTCGATGTAGCCTTCGTCGATCAGGATATCCAGCGATTGCCCGGCTGCCGGCGCGCTGCTCAGGTAAGGCCGACTGGCGATGTAGCCCTTCTCCACGTACAGCGCGGTGATGGTCGCCAGCAGATGGTTGATCTGGCCGACGCCCATGCACGGCGCCAGCAGCGGTTTGATCCGGGCGTTGAGTTTGTCTTTGTCGATCAGCGTGACACCACCGATACGCGCACCGCTCAAGGGCCAGCAGCGCTCATCGGGTTTGATCGACTCAGGAATGGCCGGAGTGGCAGGCGTCGGGCCGAACGCGCCGCGCTCCAGTTGGCGCTTGCGCTGTTCGAGTTGCAGCTGTTGCAGATCGCGCTGTTGCAGTTGTTGCTGGCGCAGCACTTCCTGGCCAGGGGCTGGAGTTTCGGCGGCGAGAACGCTGGGCGCACACACACTCAACAACAAGGCCGACAACAGCGGGCGAGGCAGGGAACGACTACGAGAAACAGCGCAAAGCGAATACGGCACTCAACATCCTTGCAATCAACTGGCTTAATGCCACCCCATCAATTGCGGTGATAGTCAGAGCCTTCCTACACAAATGCAAGACGCTTCCTACGGCGCTTACATTTCTTAAACAAATGGTCAGCTTCTTCTTTCGACAGTCTTCATCTGACGATCGGCGGAAAAAATCAATTGCCACAAAATATTACTCGCGTCATATTACGGTCGTAATAGCCATTCCGCTTCTTCAGGTATTACGCCATGACCAGCATGCCCACCGTAGAACCCGATCTCGCCGTTCCGGTCAGCGCCCCCAAACCTCCCCTGCTCAAACGCCTGCTGTTGCCGACTGCGGGACTGGCTGCGCTGGTATTCGCCGGGCTGTATGCCGCGCATTGGTGGGGCACGGGGCGATTTCTCGAGGAAACCGACGATGCCTACATCGGCGGCGACGTCACGGTGATCGGGCCGAAGGTCGCCGGTTACATCGAGGAAGTGCTGGTCAGCGACAACCAAAGGGTGAAGGCCGGCGACGTGCTGATCCGCCTCGACGCGCGCGACTACCGCGCCAATCTGGCCAAGGCTGAAGGCGCCGTTGCCGCCGAAGAGGCGCTGCTGGCCAACCTCGACGCCACCGAACAACTGCAGCAAGCGGTGATCGGTCAGGCCCGCGCCGGCATTGATGCCGCCAGTGCCGAAACCGCCCGTTCGCGAGATGACAACGCACGCTACAAACGCCTGGTGACCACCAATGCAGTCTCGGTGGAAAGTGCACAACGGGCCGACGCCACCTTCAAGACCGCGCAAGCCTTGAGCGCCAAAGCCCAGGCCGAACTGCTGGCCGCGCAGCGCCAGCTCACCGTGATCGAAACCCAGAAACAACAGGCCCGCGCCGCCCTCCAGCAAGCCCGGGCCGAGCGTGATCTGGCGCAACTCAACCTCGGCTACACCGAACTGCGCGCACCGGTCGACGGCGTGATCGGCAACCGCCGCGCGCGGGTCGGCGCCTACGCGCAGGCCGGTTCGCAGCAACTGTCGGTGGTGCCGGCCAGCGGCCTGTGGGTCGATGCCAACTTCAAGGAAGATCAACTGGCGCGGATGAAACCCGGCCAGCGCGTGAGCATCCGCGCCGACGTGTTATCCGGCCAGGAATTCCACGGTCGCCTCGACAGCCTCGCCCCGGCCACCGGTTCGCAGTTCAGTGTGCTGCCGCCGGAAAACGCCACCGGCAACTTCACCAAAATCGTCCAGCGCGTGCCGGTGCGGATTCTGCTCGACCCGGCCGATGGCGTGCTCGGCCACCTGCGTCCGGGCCTGTCGGTGACGGCTGAAGTCGACACCCGTGCCCAACCTGAAACCACCGCCGTGGCCAGCGCGCCATGAGCACCGCCCTCACCGCCTCCGCGCAGCCATTCAATGCCGCCGACATGGCGACGGCGACCAAAGTGTTCGCCTTCGCCACCATGTGCATCGGCATGTTCATCGCGCTGCTGGACATCCAGATCGTCTCGGCCTCGCTGCGCGATATTGGCGGCGGGTTGTCCGCCGGCACCGATGAAACGGCGTGGGTGCAGACCAGTTACCTGATCGCAGAAATCATCGTGATCCCGTTGTCGGGCTGGCTGTCGCGGGTGTTTTCGACGCGCTGGCTGTTCTGCGCCTCGGCGGTCGGCTTCACCCTCGCCAGCCTGCTCTGCGGCATCGCCTGGAACATCCAGAGCATGATCGCCTTTCGCGCGCTGCAAGGGTTTCTCGGCGGGTCGATGATTCCGCTGGTGTTCACCACGGCGTTCTTTTTCTTCACCGGCAAACAGCGGGTAATCGCCGCTGCCACCATCGGCGCCGTGGCTTCGCTGGCGCCAACATTAGGCCCAGTGATCGGTGGCTGGATCACCGACATTTCCTCCTGGCACTGGCTGTTCTACATCAATCTGGTGCCGGGAATTTTCGTCGCCGTGGCGGTGCCGATGCTGGTCAAGATCGATCAGCCGGAGTTGTCGCTGCTCAAGGGCGCGGACTATCTGAGCATGGTGTTTCTGGCGCTGTTTCTCGGCTGCCTGGAATACACCCTCGAAGAAGGCCCGCGCTGGAACTGGTTCAGCGACCAGACCATCCTGACCACCGCGTGGATCAGTGGACTCGCGGGGCTGGCCTTCATCGGCCGCACGCTGCACGTGGCCAATCCGATCGTCGATCTGCGCGCGCTCAAGGATCGCAACTTCGCCCTTGGCTGCTTCTTTTCCTTCGTCACCGGGATCGGCCTGTTCGCGACGATTTACCTGACGCCGCTGTTTCTCGGCCGGGTTCGCGGCTACGGCGCGCTGGACATTGGTCTGGCGGTTTTTTCCACCGGGGTGTTCCAGATCATGGCGATTCCGCTGTACGCCTTTCTCGCCAATCGCATCGATCTGCGCTGGATCATGATGGCGGGCCTGGCGTTGTTCGCGTTGTCGATGTGGGAATTCAGTCCGATCACCCACGACTGGGGCGCCGGAGAATTGCTGCTGCCGCAGGCGCTGCGCGGGATTGCCCAGCAACTAGCGGTGCCGCCGGCGGTGACATTGACGTTGGGTGGCCTGGCACCGGCGCGGCTCAAGCATGCGTCGGGCCTGTTCAACCTGATGCGAAACCTGGGCGGTGCAATCGGGATTGCGGCGTGCGCGACCATTCTCAACGACCGCACCAACCTGCACTTCACCCGGTTGGCGGAGCATCTGAACAGCAGCAACGAAGCAGTGAATCAATGGCTGGCCCAGGTCGGCGGCAACTTTGCCGCGCTGGGTCAGAGCGGCGATGTCGGCCTCACCGCCAGCCTGCGTCAGCTATGGCTGCTGACCTACCGTGAAGCGCAAACGCAAACCTACGGCGACACGTTCCTGATGATCATGGTGTGCTTCGGCATCGCCACGGCGATGGTGCCCTTGATGCGCAAGGTGCAACCACCGGCCGCGCCGAGTGCCGATGCACATTGATCGATCAGGCTTGCGGAGTTTTACGGAAGCCCACAGCGAGGCGGTTCCAGCTGTTGATGGTGCTGATCGCCAAGCTCAGGTCGACCATTTCCTTGGGTGAGAACTGGGCAGCGACGGCTTCGTAATCTTCGTCCGGGGCGTGGGTCAGGCTCAGTTGGGTCAGGGATTCGGTCCACAGCAGCGCGGCGCGTTCACGCTCGGTGAAGAACGGCGCTTCACGCCACGCGGTCACGGCGAACAACCGGCGCGGGGTTTCGCCGCCCTTGATCGCGTCGGCGGTGTGCATGTCGATGCAGAACGCGCAGCCGTTGATCTGCGAAGCGCGCAGCTTGACCAGTTCGATCAGGGTCTTTTCCAGCGGCAGTTTCGAGACGGCGGTTTCCAGGGCAATCATCGCTTTCAGGGCATCGGGGGACGCGGTGTAGAAATCGATACGAGGTTTCATCGGGGATCTCCGGGGCAAGTGAATGTGGGGCTACGTTAGTCCCGGCGCCCGGACCGGCAAATAGCCAATCTCCCGGAAGATGGGTAGGCCACTGCGTCGGTGTCAGAAAAGAAAGTGTGAAAGGACAATTGCCATCACTCGTTGCGCGCCACTAGAATGCGATCAATTCTTAATTGCACCCTAATCGCACTCTCGATTGCATCTCTGGCAACGGACGCCCGAAACGAGTACCTGCCCTCCATGTCGTCCCTCGATCAGCCGTTGAATCAGCAAGTCCAGAGGCTCTACAGCGAACACCACGGGTGGCTGCAGGGCTGGCTTCAACGCAAGCTGGGCAACCGCTGCGATGCGGCCGACCTGGCGCACGACACATTTTTGCGCCTGCTCACCCGTCAGGTGATCAAGCCGTTGGGCAGCGAGCCCCGGGCGCTGTTGACGCACATCGCCAAAGGTCTGGTGATCGACCGCTGGCGGCGCCAGGACCTGGAGCGCGCGTATCTCGAAACCATCGCGCACCTGCCCGCCGCCGAAGTGCCGTCGCCGGAAACCCGCTACCTGATTCTCGAAACCCTGTGGCGCATCGAAGCGCTGCTGCGCGAACTGCCGGAACAGACCCGCGAGACCTTCCTGCTGTCGCAGATCGAAGGCCTGACCTACGCGCAGATCGCCACGCGCCTGAATGTTTCGCTGATCACCGTCAAACGGCACATGCGTGCCGCGTTCATTGCCTGCCTGAGTGTCGCCTGATGAGTTCGTCGATGATCAACCCGCAGATTCTCGGCGAAGCCGCCGACTGGCTGGTGCAACTGCATTCCGGCACCGCCACCCCGTCCGACCATCAGGCCATC
Source organism: Pseudomonas sp. GW456-12-10-14-LB2 (assembly GCF_002884345.1). Classification (NCBI taxonomy): domain Bacteria; kingdom Pseudomonadati; phylum Pseudomonadota; class Gammaproteobacteria; order Pseudomonadales; family Pseudomonadaceae; genus Pseudomonas; species Pseudomonas sp. GW456-12-10-14-LB2. Next base: position 8,022 of record NZ_POHV01000051.1, on the reverse strand, counting down.
GCCCAATGGCGCAGCCGCAGCGCCGAGCACGCCATGGCCTGGCAACGGGCCGAAGCGCTGTTGGGGGATTTACGCAGCGTGCCGGCCAACGTCGCGATCCAGACCTTGAAACGCGCGTCCCGCAAAGAAGGCCTGAGCCGTCGTCAGACCCTTACCCGCCTCGGCCTGCTGCTGATGGCCGGGCCGCTGGGCATCGCCTCGCAGCATGTGCCGTGGCAGCAATGGACCGCCGACCAGCGCACCGCTGTCGGCGAGCAGAAGAACCTGCAATTGCCGGACGGCACCCAACTGGTGCTCAACACCGACAGCGCCGTGGACATCGCTTTCAGCCCGGTGGAGCGTCGCGTCCTGCTGCTCAACGGCGAAGTGCTGATCAACACCGCCGCAGACGCCAGCGCCCGCCCGTTCATTGTCGAAACCCCGCAGGGCATGGCTCGCGCACTGGGCACGCGATTCTGCGTGCGTACCGAGGGTTCGCGCAGCCAGGTGTCGGTGCTTGAAGGCCAGGTCCAGATCACCCCGCAACTGCTCAAGCAGAGCGCGATTCTCCAGGCCGGTGAGCGTCAGCGCTTCAAGCTCAACAGCTTCGACAGCGCCGAAACCTTCGACACCGCGTCCCTGGCCTGGGACAAAGGCATGCTGCTGGCCAGCAACATGCGCCTGGACGAATTGCTCGGCGAACTCAGCCGCTATCGCCGGGGCGTGCTGCGCTGTCATCCGGACGTGGCGGCGATGCGCGTGTCCGGGGCGTTTTCCCTGCGCGACACCGACGCCAGCCTGCGTTTGCTCAGCGATACGTTGCCTCTGAACATCAACAGCCTGACCCGCTATTGGCTGTCGGTAGAGCCCCGTGTCTAAGCCCTCGGAAAATATTTTCGATATTCGCTGATACCTTTTCGCGACTCGTCCGGTGAGTGGATAGACCTTTCAATTCCACGCCCCCGACAGGAACACCGAATGACCGCAATGCCATCGCCCCGCCCCGCCACGTTTGCGCTCAAGGCCCTGAACCTGAGCCTGGCCCTGGCCTTCAGCACATTGCTGCCGAGCGCCGCCCATGCCGACAGCGTCAGTGAAAGCGCCAGCCGCACCGTCAATATCGGCCCCGGCCTGCTCAGCCATGTACTGGCGCAATTTGCGGTCAGCGTTGGCGTGCCGCTGTCGTTCGATCCGGCGCAACTGGGCAATCGTCAGAGCCCGGGCCTGCAAGGCAGCTACACCGCGCAGAGCGGTTTTGCGCGGTTGCTGGAAGGCAGCGGTTTCGAGCTGATCAGCACCGGCCACAACGGCTACACCGTGGCGCCGAAAGTCGCGGCGGACGGCGCGCTGGAACTCGGCGCCACCAACGTCAGCGCCCTGCACGACGACAGCGGCGACACCTTTGGCGGCGAACAGGTCGCGCGCCGCGCGCAGATCGGCATGCTCGGCAACCAGGAGGTCAACGACCTGCCCTTCAGCGTCACCAGCTACACCGCCAAGACCATGGCCGACCAACAGGCCCAGACCGTTGGCGATGTGTTGCTCAACGATGCCTCGGTGCGCCAGTCCAACGGCTTCGGCAACTTCTCGCAGATGTTCATGATCCGTGGCCTGCCGCTGGCCTCCGATGACATTTCCTATAACGGCCTCTATGGCGTGCTGCCCCGGCAGATCATCGCCGTCGAAGCGCTGGACCGGGTCGAACTGTTCAAGGGCCCGAATGCATTCGTCAACGGCGTGACCCCGAGCGGCAGCGGCATCGGGGGCGGGATCAACCTGCAACCCAAACGCGCGATGGACACGCCGACCCGCAGCGTCACCCTCGATTACAGCGCCGACGGTCGGGTCGGCGGGCATCTGGATCTGGGCCAGCGCTTTGGCGAGGACAACCGCTTCGGCGCGCGGGTCAACCTGATGCAGCGCGAAGGCGACACCGCGGTCGATGACGAAGATCAGCGCTCGTCGCTGTTCAGCGTCGGCCTGGACTATCGCGGCGATCGCCTGCGGGTCTCGACCGATTTTGGCTATCAGAAGCAGGTCATCAATCAGGGTCGCTCGGTGGTCTATGTCGATTCGAGCCTGACAAAAGCCCCCAAGGTGCCGCACGCCAGCGCCAGCTACGCCCAGAGCTGGAGCTACTCGCAACTCGAAGACACCTTCGGCATGGCCCGCGCCGAATATGACCTGAACGACAACTGGACGGCCTACGTGTCCGGCGGCGCCAAGCACACCCGCGAGAACGGCGTGTACTCGTCGCTGACCGTCACCAACCTGAACGGCAACGCCCGTGGCGGCATGCTCTATTCACCCCACGACGAGGACAACCAGAGCGCCATGGCCGGGCTCAACGGCCGCTTCGACACCGGCCCGGTCACGCACCAGTTGAACCTCGGCTGGGCGGGCATCTGGGGCGAGCAGCGCTCGGCGTTCGAAACCATTGGCACCGCCGGGCGCTACAGCACCAACCTGTACAACGTCACCGACAAGCCGCGCCCGGCGCCCACCTCGTTCGCCAGCGACATCAACGACCCGCGTATCACCGGCAAGAACATCCTGCGCAGCGAGGCGATTTCCGACACCCTCGGCTTCGTCGATGACCGCATCCTGCTGACCCTCGGCGTGCGTCGCCAGGCACTGAAAGTCGACGGCTGGAGCACCGCCACCGGCGCCCGCACTTCGAGCTATGAAGAGTCGATCACCACCCCGGTCTACGGCCTGGTGATCAAGCCGTGGGAGCACGTGTCGTTCTACGCCAACCGCATCGAAGGCCTGGCCAAGGGCCCGACGCCGCCGACCACGGCGATCAACCGCGACGAAACCTTCGCCCCGGTGCGCAGCAAGCAGATCGAGGCCGGCGTGCGCCTGGACATGGGCAGCTACGGCGCCAACCTCGGCGTCTATCGCATCGAGCAACCGTCGAGCTACACCCAGGACGGAATCTTCCGGGTCGACGGCCAGCAGACCAACAAAGGCGTGGAACTCAACGTCTACGGCGAACCGCTCGACGGCCTGCGCCTGCTCAGCGGCGCAACCGTGATGAAGACTGAACTGGAAGGCAGCAGCAACGGCGTGAATGACGGCAACCGCGCCGTCGGGGTGCCGCGCTTCCAGTTCAACCTCGGCGCCGACTGGGACATTCCGGGCCTCGAAGGTGCCGCCCTCAGCGCGCGGATGTTGCGCACCGGCGGCCAGTACCTCAACGCGGCAAATACCCAGAGCATTCCGGCGTGGAACCGCTTCGATCTGGGCTCGCGTTATGCCTTCAAACTGGATGAAAAGCAGATCACCCTGCGGGCCAATCTGGAGAACGTCGCCAACGAAGCCTATTGGGCCTCGGCCAACGGCGGTTACCTGACCCAGGGCACGCCGCGCACGCTGAAGGTTTCTGCCACCGTGGACTTCTGACCGCTCGTCATCCGGCCGGCACCAAGGGTTCGGCGCGTCTGACCAATATCAGGTAATCCCCTTTCCGGAGACAGACCATGATGACGCGCAAACTCACCTCGCTGTTGTTGATCGGCCTGCTGGCCACGGGCTCAGCCGCGACATTCGCCGCCAACGACGGCGCCGATGCCACGGGCACCAAATCCGGCTCCACCAGTGGCTCACAGATGCCGCCCGACAACACGCCGGGCTCGCCGTCCGGCGGCAGCGGCGCGGGTGGCGGCACCGGCACCAACGGCGGTGCCAGCGGTTCAGGCTCGGGAGCAGGAGGTGGCACCGGTTCGGCCGGTGGCGGCACGGGCGGTGCCGGCGGTGGCACTGGCGGCTGAACGAACAAGAGCAGGCCGTGGTGAAGGCCATGGCCTGTGTCTGAACCCTACCGTTTTTTGTCAGCGATCCGAACGTAGCAATTCGCCGAAACCGACGTCCATCGACAATACGGCCGCGCGATTGCGGCCGGCGTTCTTGGCCTGATACAGCGCTGCATCCGCGCGCTGGATGAACAGCTCCGGGCTGTCGTTGCCCAGCGGAATAAACGAGTAGCAGCCCAGGCTCACCGTTAGATAACCGGTGGGCGAGCCGCTGTGGGTGATGTGTTTGTCCATGACGCTGCGGCGGATCTGCCCGGCAATCGCCAGCGCGCCGTTGATGTCGGTGTCCGGCAGCAACACCGCGAACTCTTCCCCGCCATAGCGCACCGCCAGATCGGACTTGCGCTGGCAGCAGTTTTTCACCACCTGCGCGACCTGCGTCAGGCAATGGTCGCCGGCCACGTGGCCGTAGGCATCGTTGTAGCTTTTGAAAAAATCGATATCGAGCATGATCAGGCTCACCGGGCTCGACTGCCGCGCGCCCCGGGCAAACTCCACCTCCAGCGAGCGCTCGAACAGACGCCGGTTGGCCAGCCCGGTCAGACTGTCGTGGGTGGCGATCTGCTCCAGCGTCCGCTGGGCCTTGCGCAGGTTTTTCTCGATCCGCTCGCCATCGCGCACCTGATGAATGAACACCCAGCCAAACAGCCCCACGCCGAGCATCACCAGCGCCACGATCACGCTGGACTGGAACGCCCGGTCATACCAGCCTTGGAGGATCGTGTCCCGGGACGAAGACGCCGCGACCACCAACGGGTAGCTTTCCAGCTGTCGGTAACCATAAAGACGCGTCACACCATCGACCACCGAATCGATCATCGCAGTGCCGGCGGACGCATTGGGCAGCAACTTCTGGTAGATCTCGCCCTTGGCCAGCGAGGTGCCGATAAGGGCCTCGTCGAACGGTCGCCGAGCGAGCAAGGTGCCGTCGGTCAGGCCGAGGAACATGGTGCCGTTGTCGTCCAGGCTGAAGCTTTTGAAGAACCGGTCGAAGTAGGACATCTTGATCCCGGCCAGCAGCACACCCTGAAAATTGCCGGCGTGGTCGTTGACCCGTTTCGAGATCGGGATGATCCACTCACCATTCTCACGGCTGCGGATCGCCGGGCCGATGTGCGCCACGGCCGAGACGTTCTGCTGGTGAAACTTGAAGTACTCGCGATCCGCCACGCCATTGCCGCGCGGCAGATCCGCGAATGAGGTAATCACCCACTGCCCTTCGCGGTCGAACAGAAACATGCCGTGCAACTGCTCCAGTTGCTGCACCCGCCGCGCGAGGGTTTTCTGCAAACGTGGCTTCTGCGCCGCGCCATAACCATCGTCCTGAACCCAGTCGACCAGGCTGGTCAGCACCAGATCCGCTGCCAGAAAAGTGTCTTCAGCCTGCTGTGCCATGGCCCGGGTCAGGTTGGCCGACGACACCTGTGCGTTGGCCAGATCCTGGCGCCGCGACTGTTCGATCTGCAAATACAGCAGACCGGACAGGCACAGACACACAGCAACGATGAACAACACCGCCGCCTTGCGCAGGGGCAAACGCTTGAGGGTGCCGCCGGGGGCCTGATGCGGATCGTGAATGGGGATAGGCAAAAGCGTGTCCTGGGCAGGTACGACAGGGGCAAAAGCCCGAAACCCTTGTTCTTGTGAGCGTAGCCCACCGGGTTGTGTGGGGCAACCAAGTGCCCTCGCTACGATCCCGACCCAGTTGCTATCGGCGCGCAGGGCAATTGGATGACCTGCGGCGCGAATTATTTTTGCCTACCCGTTTTCCTCGCTTTTACCCCCGGCTCGACAACCGCCGCATTGCACTGTGCAGATGCGCCCGCGCACTTTCCGGATCGCCCTCGCGCATCTGCTCGTACGCCCGTTGCGCAACCGCGTGCGGTACCGGTTTCAACACCCGTTGCGTGGCCATCGCCAGCAGTTGCACCTGCGCGGCACGCTCCAGGTAATACAGATCGTCCCATGCCTCGGCGATGGTCGGGGCGGCGACAATCACACCGTGGTTCTTCAAAAACAGAATGTCGGCCTCGCCCATCACCTCGACAATCCGGTCGCCTTCGCGCTCATCCAGCGCCAGCCCGTTGTAATGCTCGTCCACCGTCGTGCGCCCGTAGAACTTCAGTGCGGTCTGGCTCAGCCACAACAGCGGCGGCCCCTCCAGCAGGCACAACGCCGTCGCGTTCGGCATATGGGTGTGGAACGCGACTTTTACTCGGGGCAGTCGCTGATGCAGGCGCGCATGAATATAGAAAGCAGTCGCTTCCGGCTGGCCCTCGCCGTCCACCACGTTGCCGTCGAAGTCGCAGACCAGCAGGTTGTGCGCCGTCACTTCGGAAAACGCATAGCCGTACGGATTGACCAGAAACAGGTCAGCATGACCCGGCAACATCGCCGAAAAGTGATTGCAGATCCCCTCTTCCAGCCCGTGCAGCGCCGCCAGTTGAAAGCACGCCGCCAGCTCTTGGCGAGCGGTGATGACGGCTTCGCTGTCGAGGTGCAACGAGGCGTAACGCGCGGGTCGGGCGCTGCCGGTCAGGGTATGGGCCATGGCGAAACTCCTTGATGAGGGGCGTGGTTTCTTACCAGCCAAGGGACGCGAACAGCGGCAGCACTTCGTCCAGCGTGTTGAGGATCGCGTCGGGCCGATAGTCCGGCAGCAACTGACGACCGGTTCCACGGTCGATCCATACACAGCGAAAATGCATGTCGCGGGCAGCCGTGTGGTCGAGCATCGGGCTGGCGCAGATGTGCACCACCTGATCGCGGCTGACGCCCAATTGCTCATGAGCGTAGTCGAACAGCCGCGGCGCCGGTTTGTAGGCACCGGCCTGTTGCGCGGTGATCACCCGGTCGATATGGCCGCCGAGTTGAGCGACGTTGCCGGCGATGATGTCGTCATCGGTGTTGGAGACGATGCACAGCTTGAAACCCTTGGCCTTAAGCTGCGCGAGGGTCTCGACGACTTCGGGGAACGGCGGCATCTGCGGGATCGCAGCGGCCAGGCGCTGGCTGTCTTCGCTGGCACTCGCCAGGCCCAGTTCTTCCAGCGCAAGTTGCAGGCCGAGGGTGCTGAGTTCGCGAAACGAGCGATGCGGTGGCGTCTGTTCCAGGCGATGTTCGTGGCGGTCGTAAACCTCGATCAGGCGCCCGGCGTCGACCCGGTGTTCGCCCTTTTCGCTGAGGATCCGCTCGGCCACGGCGCGCAGGCCTTCGTCCCATTGAATCAAGGTGCCGTAACAATCGAAGGTCAGCCATTGCGGGCGCGGTGTGTTGATCAAGGTCATGGGGGCATTCCTCTGCAAGTGAGGGCTTCAGCTTATGAACTCGGAGTGATAGTGTGAAATTAAATAAATAGCCGACCGTCAGTTGCCAAACAAATATCGAGGCCGCCGCCATGCTGGATCTGGAACTGCTGAAAACCTTCGTCTGCGTGGTCGATGAAGGCAGCTTCACGCGCGCCGCCGAACGCGTCCACCGCACCCAATCCACGGTCAGCCAACAGGTACGCAAACTGGAAGACCTGGTCGGTCACGCCCTGCTGTTGCGCGACCGCACCGGGTTGAACGTCAGCGTCACCGAGCACGGCGAACTGCTGATTCATTACGCCCGCCGCCTGCTGGCCTTGTCGGCCGAGGCCAGCGAAGCCCTGGCCAGCGATCTGGATCTGGAAATCCTGCGCATCGGCATGCCGGAAGACTTCGACGCCCGACGCATGGCGCTGATCCTCGCCGGCTTCACCCGCAGCCACCCGCAAGCGCGACTGGAAACCGTCAGCGGCATGAGCCTCGACCTGCGCCAGCGCCTCGACAGCGGCGAAATCGACATCGCCCTGATCAAACGCGAACCCGACAGCGGCCCGGCCTGGGCGACCTGGCCGGAGCGACTGGTGTGGGTCAAAGGCGTGGAATTCGATGCCTCCACTGGCGTGCTGCCGCTGGCATTGTTTCCCCAGGGTTGCCTTTACCGGCAACGGGCAATCCGCCTGCTCGACGTGGCGCAACGCCCATGGCGTGTGGCCTTCGGCAGCCACAGCCTGACCGGCATTCAGGCGGCGGTCGCCTCCGGGCTCGGGGTTTCGGTGCTGCCGGCGTCGGCAGTGTTGCCGGAGCATCGGGTGTGCACGGACTTGCCGCCATTGCCGCCGACGGAGCTGGCGCTGGTCAGCCGCGAAGGGGTGTTGAGTGGATTGCAGCGGGGTTTGGTGGAGTTTCTGCGGGGGGAATTG